>VXZL01000169.1 GCA_009845505.1 Candidatus Poribacteria bacterium
CCATAACTTTAGGATATTTTCCCTATTTATTCAATCTTTTTTGGCGAAGGTATTGTTAACTAATAACCAATAACTAATAGTCTGTTCAGTCTAAAATTGGGAGTAACTCGGTTCGTAGTAGGGCAATTCATTGACCGTTGTTTATTTTCGGACGTGCGATAAATCGCACTACTACGAACGCATTCACCTACAATTCAAAGGTGGACAGACTACTAATAACTAACAACCAATAAAATATGGAAATTAGAGCGGTTCGAGAATCAGAGTTAGAGCAGGTTATAGAACTTAGCTGCTTGGCGTTTGACCCAAATGGACATGAACGCTATTGGCAGTATGTGAAAGGCGATAGCAGTTATAGGCTTTCACAGACGCGAGTCGTCGTTGTAAACGACCGTGTTATTTCGACCCTGCGCGTCTGGGAACGACGCATACGGGTCGGTGCCTCTCTCGTAACGATGGGTGGCATCGGTGGCGTCTGCACACATCCGCATTATCGTGGGGTCGGCTATGCGTCTGCCCTCATGCGAGACACAATCGACTATCTACGGACGACAGGATGCGATCTTGGTGTGCTGTTCACGATCATTCCAGAAGCATTTTACCGCCGATTGGGATGGACTTCCCTGCCTCTCCACAGTTTCAATTTGAAATGCAACTCGGCAACACGCACGGTAACTTCATCTGAATGGCAGGTAACCGATTTTAACCCAGAAACCGACGTAGACGCTGTGGCGAAGCTACACGATCTTGCCAATGCCGAACAGAGCGGAACCATCGCCCGGACACGCGCTTATTGGGATATGGCACCCCCCCGTATTCGGGGTGTCCTTCCAACCGTTGTCGCACGCCAAGATGGATATATTGCCGGATACCTCAACTATGAAATAGAAGGCAAGCGTGTGGAGGTGCGCGAAGTGGGATATATCCCCGATAATTCGACAGTCTTGGATGCACTTGTATCCCATTTTTTACAGGTATGCGAAACACAAAGCGTTGAAGAGATAGAAAGTAGATTCACATCTCAACACCCGTTTGCCAAACGCCTAATAGCAGAATGTGACAGTCCGATAACGCCGATAGAATACACAGGGATGATGCTCTACGCTATTCGTCCGGCTGTGTTTTTGCGTCGCTTTATAGTCCAATGGGAGTCGCGAATTGGGGATGCTGATGGGACATTTCCACCACTCACTGTCAAACTCCCTGCCCTCGACAATCAGCAAGCAGTGCTACGGCACAATGCTGATGGCACCCTACAAATCGTTCCTGAGGATGCCGATGCAGTTGATTTCGGCATAGACCTATCCGAAGCAGATTTTTGGAAACTCCTATTTGGCGAAATTGGGTGGGAGCAGATAAGTGCTGATGCGACAGTGTCTCCAGAGATTTCGGCGTTTTTAGCGATTCTGTTTCCCAAACGGGATGTTATTTATTGGTGTCCGGATGGGTATTAGCGTCCATTAAATTACGGAGATTTACAATGAACACATCGTTTGAAAGACCCTACAGGCCCGCAGATCTGAACACATCCTTAACAAAAGCATTTCCACTCATATCAATGGCTGAAAACCTCATGGAAGAAGCCACGTCCGCTACGTCAGGGAGAGCCTCGTTGACATTAGCCCGCGGTGATGAATTGACCATCGTCCTGGTCGCTATGAAATCGGAAGCGACGCTTGTGGAGCATTCAGCACCCGCAGCCGCCACCGTCATTGTGCTCAGTGGAAACATCATATTTACAACAAGTCAGGACAAAATAACGCTCGAACAAGGCGATAGTGTTACCTTCACAGCTGACATCCTTCATAGCGTCCACGCCAGTGGAGATAGTGCGTTCCTTATTGTAATTGGCGGAAGCAGCTAAGTAGTGCAAAGGTAGGACGGGTTAGTAGAAGGATGGCGCAAAAAAATAAACACAATTCAGAATCTCGGAAAGGTGGAACGCAAACCAGCGCGTTTGGGACCCGTGGAAGAATCAATCACGATGCCAGCGAATTCTATGGGAGCAGACTCTACGCCAATCAGGAAATTCCCGAACCCGATACGTGGACGGAAAACCCCATCCCCACCGAAAATCTCAATCAACTTTATTGCACATCCAGCACAGAGATGTCCGAAATCCCCCATGAGAGTGTCCATCTGATGGTTACGTCCCCGCCGTACAATGCGAAAAAAGAATACGACGAAGACCTATCGCTCGGAGAATATAGAGAACTCCTCTACACTGTTTTCGCCGAGACCTATAAAAAACTGGTTACGGGTGGTAGGGCATGCATCAATATCGCCAACTTGGGACGCAAACCCTATATCCCGCTGCATAGCTACATCATAGAAGATATGTTGGCGATAGGTTACCACATGCGTGGCGAAATCATCTGGGACAAAGCCTCAAGTGCCGGAAGTTCAACGGCATGGGGGAGTTGGTTATCGGCAGCGAATCCGGTATTGAGAGACGTTCACGAATACATCCTCGTTTTCTCCAAAGGCTCCTTCTCGCGAAAACGGGACGGAAAAGAAAACTCAATTCGTAAAGAGGACTTTTTAGAATGGACAAAAAGCGTCTGGAGCTTCCCGGCTGTTTCAGCGAAACGCATCGGTCACCCTGCCCCGTTTCCTGAGGAGCTTCCGCACCGACTCATTCAACTCTATACTTTCGTTGGGGATGTCGTTTTGGATCCGTTTTGTGGGAGTGGTACGACGTGTTTGAGTGCCTTGAAGTCGGGACGACACTATATCGGATACGATATTGAGGAGAGTTATATTGAATTAGCAACTGAACGGATTAAAGCATACACCCATCAGACCCGGCTACCGGTATAAGGGGACTTAGATCCAGGCTATCCCCATAACCAGCACCTTCTGCCTCGACGAACATTTAACATCTTTACCGCCTCAAGTGCTTCCCGCTGTTCAGCAAGGTCTAAGGGGGTATAGCCATTTTTGTCTTTCACATTGAGGTTTGCCCTATTTTCCAACAGCATTGCTACGATTTGACGGGCATTGTCTCGTGCCGCGATGTGGAGAGCCGTCCAATCATTGGCACCGACTGCATTGACATTAGCACCATCTTTCACCAGATAGGATACCGTTTCATGCGAATTGTGAGCCGCTGCAACATGGAGAGGGGTATCACCATTTTCATCCGTCGCGTTAATATCAGCACCGTGATCTATCAATGCAATTGCTACCTCATGCGCGTTGTCCTCTGCTGCGATATGTAAGGGAGTATAGCCTTTACGATTTTGCGCGTTAACATCGGCACCACTCTCTATTAGCACGACGGCTGTTCTATAAGCGTTCCGCCACGCTGCCCAGTGTAAGAGCGTATAGCCCGACTTTTCCCTCGGATTGAGCTCCGTGCGGTTTTCCAGCGACAGTGCCTCTGCCTCATAAACATTGCGCCACGCTGCCCAATGTAACGGTGTATCCCCTTCATCGTTCTTCCCATTAGCATCAGCACCGTTTTCCAGCAATACCGTTGCCGTTTCATGGGCGTTGTTCCACGCTGCCCAGTGTAAGGGCATAAACCCTTTATCATTCCGTGCGTTGACATCCGCATCATGTTCCAGCAATACCGCTGCCGCTTCATAAGCATTGTGCCACGCTGCCCAATGGAGCGGCGGGTATCCATATTGATCCAATGCGTTGACATCAGTACCATTTTTTAGTAACACCGTCGTCGCTTCACAAGCGTTGTCCCGTGCTGCATCATGTAGGGAAGTATAGCCGGATTCGTTCATCAAGTTAACCTTAGGTGTAGTCTGTAAGATAGAACTCTGTTTTTATTTTACTGGACGCGGCGCGAAAATACAATACTTTTTTATTCCCAGACAATTTAATCGTAGGACCACGCGAAATCACTCAACGGCATCAGGCTTGACGACTTTAAACTTAAGTTCCCCCGGTTTAACGTAGCCGAGCCGTTTCCGGGCAAGTCGTTCTTTGGTGAGCGTATCACCTTTCAGCATTTCAACACGCTTTTGAAGTAGGTCCCGTTCAGCCTCCAGTTTTCGTATCTCGGCGCGGTAGGCCTCCTCAGCAATCTGTGCCTGTTGCCAGTCACTGTAACCGTTCATAAATTGCCTAACACTCACTAAGAGCAAGCCAAGTGCTATGATAAATAAGATCAGACGCCCAACGTGCATAAGGGAAACCTCATTACGGCTATCGGTGATTCGTTGTTAGCAATACGCCATTTGCTGTTAAGGTGTTCCACTCCGCTCTACTCTTAGCGGTTAGCAATATGCTATTCGCGAACTGCTAAATTATAGAAGACTTTCCTGCCAGCAAAAATGGCACTTTCTCCCAATTCTTCCTCAATCCGGAGAAGTTGGTTATATTTACAGACACGATCCGTACGAGAAAGCGAACCCGTTTTTATCTGACCGGCGTTCGTCGCCACGACGAGGTCAGAAATAGTGGTATCCTCCGTTTCACCGGATCTGTGCGAAACGACAGCCGTGTAATTAAAACGCCGTGCGAGTTCAATCGCATCAAGCGTTTCCGTCAAAGTACCAATTTGGTTGACTTTGATGAGGATAGAGTTGCCAATTTGTCCATCAATCCCCTGCTGCAAACGGGTGGTATTGGTCACAAAAAGGTCATCTCCGACGAGCTGAACCTTGTCGCCAATCGCCTCAGTCAAACGTTTCCAACCGTCCCAATCGTTTTCATCCATACCATCTTCAATGGAGACAATTGGATACTTCTCACAGAGTTCAGTGTAAAACGCGACCATCTCTTCGGGCGATTTGGTCGGTTGTGCTTCTGCCTTCAACTCATAAACACCCGTATCCCGATTGTAAAATTCACTCGAAGCAGCGTCCAACGCCAAAAGGACATCTTCACCCGGCAGATAACGGGCGCGCGTAATGGCTTCAATAATCACAGCAATCGCTTCCTCATTGGATCCCAAATCGGGTGCGAATCCACCCTCATCGCCGACAGCTGTATTGCAATTGCGTTCCTGTAAGACGGCTTTGAGGCTGTGAAAGATTTCGGCACCCATACGAAGTGCCTCAGCAAAACTCGCTGCCCCCGCTGGCATCACCATAAATTCTTGGATATCAACGTTGTTATCAGCGTGAGAACCCCCGTTTAAGATGTTCATCATCGGTAAAGGAAGTTCTTTGGCGTTCGTTCCGCCGATATAGCGATATAGCGGTTGTCCAGCCTCAGCAGCAGCCGCTTTCGCGACGGCTAAGGAGACGCCTAAAATCGCGTTCGCGCCGAGATGACTTTTGTTTTCTGTCCCGTCAAGTGCACGCATAGCAGCATCAATATCGCTCTGTGCGAAGGCATCCGCGCCGATAAGGGCTTCAGCGATAGCAGTATTGACATTTTCGACGGCTTTCTGAACGCCTTTTCCCAAATACCGACCCGCATCCTCATCCCGCAGTTCAACCGCCTCGTGTTCTCCTGTGGAGGCACCAGACGGCACTGCGGCGCGTCCGAATGCGCCCGATGCTAAATCAACGTCAACTTCGACTGTCGGGTTACCACGCGAGTCTAATATCTCGCGTGCATGAATATGGATAATTTCTGACAAGTTCTTCTCCTTTTTAGTGGCTGTCAGCACTCGGGGCACTGCGTTTCCAGCGGTTGGAAAAGCGAGTGTTATGGCATACAAAACGTTTGTATTTTTTGCACTGGACACTACCGACTGCCGATTGCCAACAGCCATTTTACTATTCCTCAATAACAGCATCAGCGAGTAGGTACGCAGATGCCAGAAAAACTAAACTGCATCCTATGAGCAATTGCAGCCAAAATTTGTTTTCTAACCCACCCGTTACCAGCAGCGAGACGGTGCATTTCGCGCCGCCCATAATGATTGGGATAACAAGTGGAAGTAGAATAACAGAAAGCAGACTTTCACCGCCGTCCGCGCTTGTAGACATACCAGCTAACAGCACACCGACGGCACAAAAACCGAGTGTCCCGATACTCAGCACGCCGAATAATTTCAGTAATGTGCTCACCGTCGCCACATCAAGTAAGTCTAAAAATTGAAGTGCGATAGGCGTTATAACAATTTCCAATAACAACAGAAAAACAACGTTACTGATAACCTTAGAAAGGTAGAGGTTACCCGCATCGACACCGGTAAGTCGAATACCGTGTAAAGCAGCGTGTGCGCGTTCTATCGTAAATGAACGATTCAAGGTAATAATTCCTGCAAAAACGAACGCTGCCCAGAGGACACTCGCGGCTAATTTACCACGTTCCACCTTTTCAGGGAAAATCGGACCAAACGCGAAAGCGAAGATAAGAACAACGAGCACGCTAAAGACGAAAATTAATGCCAGCGTCTCCTTTGAACGGAATTGAAGTCCAAGATCCTTGCGAATCAGCGCGCCAATTTGACGTAATGGAAACCTCATGTCTGTCTCAATTTGGAAGTATCCATCTATACCTGCCTCGGATTAGTGTGCCTATAACTTCTCCTCGTACGTGAGCAGAAGCGTCTCTGCCGAAATCTCATCTTTCTGTGCAACCGCTTCCAACGCTCCATTTATCATAAAGAGGAACCTTGTCCCCACAAGATAGCCCAACTCTGTGTTATGTGTTGTAACAACAATACCTGTCCCTTTTTGGCGTTCTTCTGCGATGCGTTCAAGGACGAACTGTTTAGCGGAAGCATCCAAGCCAGAGAAGGGTTCATCGAATAACAAGACTGAGGGATGATGGAGGAGGGCTCTGGCAATCATAAAGCGCTGTGTCATGCCTCGTGAGAAGATATGCAGGGGTTCATGGATAAAACGTTGCAGCCCGACTTCTGTGAGAAGTGTTGTTGCGCGGTGTTCAAGCTGCTCGACACCATACATCTGTCCGAAAAATCTGAGATTCTCATAAGGACTGAAGATCGGGTAAGCCAGATGTTCATGAACGACGACACCCAATGCCCGTCGCACGTCCGAAGGATTGGCAATGGCATCTGCGCCTTCAATTTCAAGCGCGCCTGATGTCGGTCGGAGGAGGGTTGCGAGCATTCGGATGAGCGTTGTTTTCCCTGCGCCATTCGGACCGAAAATCGTAACGACTTCTCCCGGACGAACCGAAAGCGTAGCCCCTTTGACAATTGTGCGATGTCCAAAGTGTTTAGTGAGTCCGGAAGCACGGATGCGCATGGTGTGAACGATTCCGTAAGGCGCAAAAAAGACATAGGACGGAGCCTGGCCCCGCCCTATAATCAACCAATATCATGAACAAAAAGTAGGCGTGCAAAAAACGACCGATACCACGTCCGTCTTACATCATACTCTGGATAATTGCATCGCCTTGTTCTTCGGTAACACCGAGCGGTTGATGCGCCATGGGCCCGTTTTCTAAAACCGGTTCCATCTCATCTAAGGCGGGGCGGCTGGTATCTTGATAGAACAGACCGATCGGAATCTCATCTCCCCACTTGGCAGCTTCCTGAAGTGCCGCAGCTTGATCACTCGGATCGTGGTTTTCGAGTTCTCTGACGCGCTGCTTGAAAAAGTCAGTTGTATTGTCTCTATTGAAAGTAATACAAGGACTAAACACATCAATAAGGGCAAAACCCTTGTGTTGCATGCCGTTGTACATCAATTCTGCCAGTTGTCTTGGATTCCCGCTAAACCCTCTGGCGACATAGGTCGCGCCGGTAACAATTGCCATAGCAATCGGATTGAGCGGTGCCTCTATATTGCCAAAGGGTGTGCTTTTCGTCTTCATATCCATCAAACTCGTCGGCGAAGTTTGACCAATGGTCAATCCATAAATCTGGTTGTTCATCACGATATAGAGGAGGTCAATATTCTTTCGCATCGTGTGGACAAAATGGTTCCCGCCGATGCCGTATCCATCCCCATCGCCGCCAGTAACAACCACATTCATCTCGTGATTGGCAAGCTTGGCACCCGTTGCAACCGCAAGTGAGCGTCCATGGAGTGTATGCATCCCGTAAGTCCGAATGTATCCGGGAAGGTTGGAGGAGCAACCAATGCCACTTACGGTGAGGTGTTCATGATTGCCTTTGCCAAGTTTTGCATAAGCAGTCTGCAGAGAACTGAGTACACCGTAATCACCACACCCTGCACACCAATCCGGACGAACATCACCTTGGAAATCTCTCGCGGTGGGTGCCCCTTGAATGGGTCTTTCGCGTCGAGTGGATCTTTCTCGTTTTGCTTTTGCCATCTGATTCATCCTCCTTTATTAGACTACAATTTCTTGGTAGGGGACATAAAGGTCCGTCTTACTCGTCAAGAGTTCACGGGCACCGTCAACAATGTGATGCGGCATAAACGGTTCGCCGTCGTATTTGCGAATCTGACCGTCTGCCTTAAAGCCTGTTTCACCGCGCAGGAAGCGTGCGAATTGACCGGTGTAGTTACACTCAACAATAATCGAGTGTCCCGATTTCGCAAGCACTTCATTTATAGCGTCTTCGTCCATCGGATAGAGCCATTTGAAATGGATATGGTTAGTCGGAATACCGGCTTCCGTGAGTTGTTCAGCCGCTTCGCCAATCACACTAAGGGTCGACCCCCATCCAATGAGCGTAATTTGGGCATCTTCGGGTCCTTCAAGCGTCGGCGGCGGTAGGAGTTCAAGGATACCCTCCATCTTCCGTTGCCGCTTCTCCATGATGTCGCGCCGTTTATGCGGATTCGTGAACTCATCACTAATTAAAGTACCATCTTCGTCGTGGTCATCGGTCGCAACGACATGAACGTGTCCCGGCGTGCCGGGGATCGCTCTCGGTGAGATACCACTATCCGTAATTTGATACCGGAGGTATTCACCGTCAAGTTGCACGGGACCACTGATAAGTGCCCCGCGGTCAATTTCCGGATGCCAATTGATGGAGTCAGGGTCAAAGGTTGTGAAGCCCATAGAGAGTGTGAGATCGGAGAGCACCATGCCCGGACATTGGAATTTATCGGCGAGATTAAAGATTTCTGGAATGGTGTCAAAACCGTCCATAATGCTTGTCGGTGCGACGATGATTTTCGGGAAATCGCCTTGACTGGCACCCAGGATCTGCCATAGATCGCCCTGTTCGGTTTTTGTGGGCAAACCTGTGGAGGGACCCCCGCGTTGGACGTTAATAACAACGATCGGAATCTCCATCATCCCTGCGCTGCCAATGGCTTCCGACATGAGTGCGAATCCACCACCTGATGTCGCACACATCGCGCGAGCACCGGCGTGTGCCGCACCAATAACCATATTGACAACACTAATTTCGTCCTCACATTGGCGAACCATAATGTTTAGATCGCGGGCATTGTTCGCCATCCAGTGAAGGACACCCGTTGATGGACTCATTGGATAGGCAGCGTAAAATTTGACACCTGCCGCTGCGCCTCCCATTGCCATTGCTGAATTTCCGTCAACGAAAGCAAGTGCAGGCTCTTGCTTCTCAAACTGCGCTTCAAAGGCGGTAAAGTGTTCCGCTGCATGATTGTAACCCGCGCGCGCGACATCAATATTCGCGTCTACCAACGCTTGTCCTTTACGTCCGAACGTCAGGTTGATAATGTCTTCGAGTACTTTTAAATCGCCACCAACCATTTTCAAAGCAACACCGAACATACAGATGTTCAACATCAACTTTCTTCTATCTGTACCATTGGATAACTCTTTATAGGAGATAGGACAGAGTTGGATATCGTCGCGTTCGGGTGCAGCTTTAACATCATCACTATTATAGATAATGGCACCGCCGGGGGCGACGTGTGGAAGGTGGGTTTCTAAACTGTTCCGATCCAGTGCGATAATCATGTCTATCTTATCACCGTGGTTGGCGACTGGATCGGAACTAATTCTGACGGTAAGGAAGGTATGACCGCCGCGGATGAGAGATTGGTAAGCACTATAGGTAAAGACGTGGAGACCGTGTCGAGCACAGATTTGGCTCATACTCTTACCAACGGTGTCAATCCCTTGACCGGGTGCCCCTCCTACAGCGATTACAAAATCGTATTTTGCCATCTTGGCTCCCTTCTAATAATTTTCCAGATCCCATTCTGATGTAGCAC
>VXZL01000585.1 GCA_009845505.1 Candidatus Poribacteria bacterium
ATATGATGCCGGTCATGGTTGTGTTAGCACTCCCGATGGCAGTTTTGGTCGCGATCTTGCTTGCACTTGGACGACTCGCCTCTGATAACGAAATAACAGCAATGAAATCGCACGGTGTGGCATTCTACCAACTGATGCTACCCCTTTTGGGAGTCGCGCTGATATTGAGTTTTGTGAACTTAGCACTCATGGACTATGCCTTGCCACAGGCGAACCTCGCCTATGCTTCACTCAGACGCGATATACAAAAACATAATCCCGCTTTCGTCCTTGAGGAAGCCACTGTTATGAAGGAATTGGAAACCGAGGGGAAGTTGTGGATGTATGAGTCTACCAATACAGAAAGCGGACGCATGCAGAACGTCAAAATCTGGGATAGCATTTGGGGTGGACGTCCAGTATTTAGCCACGCACAAGAAGCGACCCTCGCTTTTGAAGACGGTCGAGCAATGCTGACGCTTTACGACGGACTTTCTTATGAACCCGCAACAGACAATCCAGATGAGTTTCGTATAACGAAGTTTCAACAACAAAAACTTTCACTTCAGATGACCGAAGACTTGGAGCGCGGCGAATTTCAAAATCAGACCCCGCGTTCGATGAGTGTTGCTCAACTCAAGGAATTCATCGGCACATTGCAATCCACCGTCCAAACCAGCGCAAACCCAGACTACACACGCCATAAGCTCCGTTTTGCTCAGGTCGAATATCACAAAAAATTCTCTATTCCATTTGCATGTTTCGCACTCGGTTTAATTGGTATTCCGTTAGGGTTGATGGTGAAACGGAGCGGCAAAATGATCGGATTTGGGATCGGATTAGCTGTAATCGTCATCTATTACTTATTATTACAAGCCGGGCAGACGGCAGGGGTTGACGATGTTCTCTCGCCAATCTTTGCTATGTGGCTACCGAATATTGTCATTGGGATATTTGGAATCGCGCTCAGTCTCTGGGTAATGGGCGAAGGAAAATTACGCGCTTGGCGGGATCGGGACAGGAAAGTGCCACTCGTTGTTAATAGGAAAGCAGAATCTTAGCTGCTATATCGCATACCTTATAGATATACAAAACGCAAAGTTGTAGCACACGCGTCCCACTGCCTCACGATTAAAAATAAAAGTTTCAGGATGTGAACATCGTTTGAATATTTTAGACCGTTACTTGCTTCGGGAATATCTCCGCGCCTTCATTGTTGGGCTCTGTTTCTTTATCGCCTTGGTTATTATCGTCCGTCTGCTTGATTACGATCTCAAGAAGTTTGAGGACGATGTCGACTATATAACCGCGGTCAAGATTGTTTTTTTTCGAACGCCTCGTCGGATCATGGAAATGGTACCCATCGCTGCGTTCGTCGCTGTCTTTTTTACACTCGGCAGGATGGTGAGAAACAACGAATTCACTGCGATGAAAGCTGGTGGGATCAGTGTTTACCGGATTCTCGTCCCTATCCTTGCTGTGACCCTCCTTATCTGTGGGCTCTTCGCATTTTTCTATGACCGAGTCGCATCACCCGCCTTTCACCAAGCACACCTCTTGGAAAACAAAGTCCGACCTCGACGCGGCAGAAATATCGTCTTTAAAGGCAAAAACAATCGTATCTTTTACTCGCAGCGAATCGTCTTAGATGCTCAGAAAATCAGCCACTTGACAATCTATGAGTATGATACAGATGAACAACTTGAGCGCATCTTCTTTGCGAAGTCAGCAACATGGACACCTACGCAGTGGGAACTCGCCGATGGATATATCCGTCATTTTGAGAAAGGCGTTGAGGTAAATTACGAGACTTTCGATGCTTATGCTATTGAGCGTTATGAAGATCCCGCTCGTTTTATCGGGAGCGAAAAAGACCCGAGAGCGATGACGATTAAGGAGCTCCGCGAGCAGATCGCATACAAACAACAAGCAGGGCAGATCTCCCGGAAAGAGCGCGTAAAGTTATATCACAAAACAGCATACCCTTTCGCTGCTGTTGTCGTCATTATGCTTGGCGCGCCAATCGCCATCCGGTTTGGCAGGGCTGGGTTTTTTGCGGGTTTAGTCATTGCCTTCTTTATCTCTTTCATCTATTGGGCACTTTCCTTTGCAACGCTTGAGGGATTGAGTGAGAGCGGAAAACTCCATCCATTCCTCGCCTGTTGGGGCGCGAATATCCTCTACGCAGTTATCGGCAGTGTTCTCATCTGGCGGACACCGAAATAGAATCAACCCACTCGTTGGCGCGATACAAAACATGACTTCTGCAAAGATTGGCAACTTCCTCTTCAAAATCCGTAGTTACACGCCGATCCCCTTCATCTTTGCACTCCTCTATTTCGCTAATCCCGCATGGTATACAGTAGCGATCGGTGCACCGTTTATTACCATAGGTGAATTCCTCCGAATATGGGCAGTCGGCTATGCTGGCGCGTCCACCCGTGCCAGAACGCTCGGTGCCGCCCGGGATCTCGTCACAACCGGTCCTTATAGCTACGTCCGAAACCCACTCTATCTCGGCAATTTCCTACTCAGCTTCGGGGTCTGTCTTGTCGCAAATGTCTATTGGCTCGTTGCTGTCTTGATTGTGGGTTATTTCTTCCAATACCTTCCAATTATTGCACTGGAGGAGGCATATCTTTTGGAGTCTTGTGGGCATGTCTATCGGGCATATCAGAAGCGGGTCCCCCGTCTCCTGCCACGTTTCCATCCCTATCCCGAACCATCTACCCACGATTTTTCTTGGACACGCGCCATTAAAAGTGAGAAGCGCACCTTAACAGCAATCCTCTGCGTTGTCGGATTAATTTTCGCGCGGCAGCTCGTAGATGTGTCATAATAACCGGAGCCACATACAATGTCCAACACATTCCCAAAGTTCCCAAAAACCACCAAAACAACATGGCAGAGCATATTAGCGAATCCATTGATTTTCGGTATTGTTATAGTCGTTCCGTTGGATAGCGATAGCACATTGGCATTAGTTTCAGTAAGCCTTATGTTAGTTGGGTCGAGTCTTTCTCCGCTACAAATTCCGAGTATCCGTCTCTCTACCTCTATTGCTTGTTGGGTCATGTTTACTTTGGGATGCATCATAGGTGGATTCGCGTTGGCTAACATATTAGCGTATCTGTTTCCGGATTTTCCGACTGTGAAACAGTGGGAGTGGGTGCAATCTGTACCTTCGGCGTTTACGAATCTGACGGTCTGGGTCTGGGTCTTTGTGGTCCTAAATATAGCCCCAGTAAACTATGCATTGATTGTAAGTACAGGTTTTGTCGCTGCCGCAGCTGGATACGCGCTCACGCTTGATGTCTTTGTGATAAGAGAGACATTCGTTTTTGATAGAATTCGCGAAATTACAAATGTGGAAAAAGGAAGTGTAACGCTTTTGTATGGTTGCGCCGTGGTCGTCTGGGAACGTCTGATCGTGCGGAAACTGATTGCTTTTTCAATTACAAAATCGATGGGTGGATTAACCTTATTTGTTGGATTTATGTCAATCTTACTCGGATTTTTTTTAATTCTACGAAGTATTTTCTGACTCACAATTTTCTTGCCATTAATTTCCCAATCGTATATTATGCACAACAGTGCTATCAGGTACAGGTTTAAGGTTAACTCACTTGTTTGAAAGACAACTTTCGGAAACAGGAGGAGACCACTCATGAAAAAGGTATGCTTTTTACTCACGATTCCATCTGCTCTTCTGATGCTGCTGGTCTTGTCTGTGAACCTCGCTTCAGCGAAGACGTTTAACAACGACTTTGAGACAGGCGATCTCACGGATTGGGAAGCAGATGGAGAAGCGTTTGATTTTCAGCCCACTTGGGGCGATAACCCAACGGCACGGAACCGCGGTCAGCCTTCTGAGCATCAGGGGGATTGGTGGTTAGGGTTATACGAGAAGTACCAAGGTCCAGATAAAGGCAAGAAACTCGGACAAAACCCAGGTGCCACTCAAGGCGATGGCCCTCAAGGTACCCTCACCTCAATCGAGTTCACGATTGTCGGAAAAACCATGAATTTCCTCATCGGCGGTGGCAATCACCCGTGGAAAGATGATCCGGCGCCCTGCAGTGTTAACTTGGAGATTGATGGCAAAGTTGTGCTCACATCAACCGGCAATAACACCGAAACCATGGCACGTGTAGAATGGGATCTCTCTGGATTTGATGGGGAGACAGCCCAAATTGTTGTTGTGGATAACAACAGCGGCGGTTGGGGGCATCCAAACTTTGATGATATACATCAAGCCGATTCCAGAGGCAGAAATATCCCCTGGGAACAGGTCCTCACTGTCGATGCCCGCGGTAAGTTAGCTGCCACTTGGGCGCAAATGAAGAAGTATTACTAAACCAATAGGAAAATTAGACAATAGCAGTACATTTTCACGCCTTGGGGGGTGTAATTACCTTCACCCTTCAAGGCGTTATCTGTTCGAGTCCTGCCCGCTCACGGAAGCGGTTGAACGTTTTCAGAATCCCCTGCTCCATCGTATACGCAGGTGTAAATCCCATCTCCTCAGCAATTGCTGTCGCGTCATAGTCCCATGAGATGCCAAACACCCCCGTTTCTAGTGTAATCTGCGCGTCCGGTACCAGCGTCTTAAGATACGCCACGCCTTCCTTGACCGGTCGAATGCCACCTTTCACATTAAAAACGCGTGTCCGTGTTGTCGGACAAGTACACGCCAGCACAATTGAACTCGACACATCTTCCACATACTGCCAATCCACTGCGTCATCACCGAAAGGGCAGACGTGCGGTTCACCTAACGCCACTGCTTCAATCATTTGCGTCGTAAAAGAGCTCATGCCACGCGTCCGCCCGACTCCATAAACAGCAGTGAACCGGAGTCCAATGGAGTCAACCCCGTAAGCGTCGAAATAGTGTGTTGCATACCTCTCGTTCAGAGATTTACACGCCCCATAGATAAACTTCGGGTAGTGCGGCGCATCGTTGAGAATCTGTTGGTGGTTGTAATCTTCTGGTGCACCGAAGACGGCAACACTGCTTGCCCAGACAACCCGTTTGAGATTGAAAATACGCGCCGCTTCCAGTATGTTGATTGTCCCTTCGCAGACGACTTTCAGTGCTTGAGGTGGATTCGCATTGCACGCTGGCACCTGCCACGATGCCAGATGAATAATCCGATCAATCTTATGTTCTTGGACAGTGCGTAAAACGTGTGGCAGGTCGGTAATATCGCCCTGCACGAAAGTGAACCCTTCAATTTGGTCGTCCCTAAGTACCATCTTTGGGATGGTTAAGTCGTAAGCGAAATCGTAAACGACTACCTTTTCACCAGCAGCCAGCAGGTCACGGATCACATAAGTACCGATGCATCCCATGCCACCGGTGAGCAGATATGCCATATTTTTTCTCCTATTTGAAAGGCGTGATCACACGATCACGCCGCCATACTAAAACCCGCGTACAACGTATTCATTAATTGCTTTAGAGCGGCGTTTCGACATCTACAAGGATATCTTCACCCTCCACTTTAACAGCATAAGTGGGCTGTTTCTCCTCCCCTGGCCAGACACACTCACCAGTCGTCACGTCAAACTCCCACATGTGGAGTGGACACGTAACACAGTTATCATCTAAGAAACCGTAACTCAAAACGCCACCAAGGTGTGGACAGATGTTGTTCATAGCGTAATACTCGCCTTTCACGTTGTAAATACCTATGAAAACACCGTCGACTTTTACACCAATACATTTGCCCGGTTGAATTTGATCCGTTGTCGCGGCTTTTACAAATTGTGCCATGATTTCTCCGTTTTTTCGCGCCTGTCACAAAGCACGAAGTTGAAGTCACATCGGGAAACCTTACCAAAGGTTTCCAATTGATGTAATTGCTTCCGAAAGTTTTCGGTTCAAGGATTTGGTCTCGAGATGACCAGAATCATTAGACACCGAGACCTACTTGCTAAACCACATGAAACACGCCTGCCAAAACGCCTGTTACTTCGTCATTACTTTGCCTTCGCCTCGCGGGTCTGTCCCACCGTCATGCCGTACCCCATCTTCCCATAGGCGAATACCGTGTCCAGGACCGCCGATACCTGCGCTTGGCGTAATCTCGTGTCCAAGTTTCCGCAACGCTATCAGCGTCTCTTCACCCGCACGCGGTTCGACTTGAATCGGTTCGGCACCATCGGTGTGAAGCCTCGGGGCATCCAACGCCGCCTGTATTGGTACCTGAAGGTCCATAAGACTAACGCTAATGTTCAACTGGTTATTCGGAATAGTCCTACCTCCCGGTATACCGTACGTAGCGAAGGGCATCCCTTCTCGTGTGGCAAGAAACGGAGCCATATTATGAAGTGGACGTTTACCGGGTCCAATTGAGTTCGCAATGCCAGGTCTGGGATCAAAACGTCCGACACCGTGACCAAATAGCAACCCCGTGCCAGGCACCGTCACCATTGAGCCGAAACCACCGCCGTGCGTTTGTGTCAGGGATACCATATTCCCTTCTGCATCTGCAGTAGAGATATGACTTGTGCAGTTCATCGGTTCGTAGTAAACAACTTCTCCGGGTTGCGGAGATTGAAGACCGGCTTGTAGTTTCTCCCTGAGTGTAGCGATGAAGCTATCAGAGAGTTCTGTTTCTATGTTTATATCAACAAACTCTGGATCGCCGAATCGACGGAGCCTTTCGGGCCAGCACACTTTCATCGCTTCAGCGAAAAGGTGAAACCTTTCGGCGACCGACATTACTGCCATGTCAAATTCTTCTACCAATCGCAGCATTTGTAAAGTCGTTAGTCCCCCCGCACCCAAAGGTGCCGTATAGACCGAATAGCCGCGATACTGAATTTCGTAGGGGTGAGTGATAAATGGACGGTAGTTCTTCAGATCCTCCACAGTGAGACAACCCCCTAATTCCTGAATGTGGTTCGCGATTGTTTCAGCGATTGACCCTTCGTAGAATGCCTCACGTCCGCCTTCCGCGACTGCCTCCAGGGTCCGAGCAAGTTCAGGGTTCGTGAGTCTTTCACCTTTCTTCGGTGCTCTACCGTCTTTCAAGAAAACGCGCGCCGTTTCTGGAAAATCTTTTTTCCATCGCTCGGCGTTTCCTGCCATACCACCCCGATTCGCACTGTTCGGGGCGTAACCGTGGCGTGCTGAATTGATGGCTGGACGCAGCACATCCGCAAGCGGTAGGCTTCCAAACTCCGACAACGTTAAACACAAGCCAGCCACAACTCCCGGCACCCCGATGGATTGTGGTCCGTGGACATTTACACGTCCTGGCACACGATACCCCGCAACTGCGTCTGGAGCATCTTCAATTGTAAACATATCTTCAGAAGCAGCAGCGGGCGCAGAGGTGTTGTAGTCTATCGCAATAACATCTTGTGTCTCCTTACGATAGATGAGTACACAACCCCCATATCCGGCAATGCCGTTGTGCGAGGGTTCAACAACCCCTTCTGCGAAAGCAGCGGCAACTGCGGCATCAACGGCATTTCCACCAGCAAGCAGCATCTTAAACCCTGCCTCTGCAGTGCGAGGGTGTGGTCCAACAACTGTACCATAATCTCTTTTGCGTAGATTCACAGATCTCTCCTTTCACTCAAGGCTAATAGGTGAGATTTTAAAACTTTTTCACAGAATTGTCAAGTATTTCAAATATTTGTGCCAGAGGCATTCAATAACCGACACCTGAAAACTAACTTGACACCTCGCCTAAAATGGTGTATAATACAAACTAATACGCGCACCCGAACAAATGCCTTTATATTAGTGACGATAAAAGGCAGCAATAGGAATATATAATGTTCTCTCGCAGACAATCACGCATCGCAGCGATGCAAATGCTATATCAAATTCAACTTACTGAGACACCGGCGCAAACGGTCATAGATGGGTTTTCACAGCGTCAAGATACATCAGCAGAGCCTTGCTCTTTTGCCGTGCAACTCGTTGAAGGCACCACTGCACATCTCGAATCTATTGATACGCTGCTTCAAAACACCTCTAAAAACTGGAAACTCCACCGAATGCCTATCGTAGACCTCTCAATCCTACGATGCGCGACTTATGAGATACTCTATCTCACTGACGTTGATCCAGCCACCGCGATCAATGAGGCTGTTGAGATTGCCAAGTCTTACAGCACGCCAGACTCGCCTAAATTCATTAATGGTGTCTTAGATAATATCCGAAAAAAACACCTGAACCCACCAAATCATCAAAATATCTGTCCATGAGAAAGGTCAATCGCTCGTCCAAAAAATAGCAAATGTCTAAACTAAGAAACTTTATACTCTGTCTTCTGTTCTTATTTTCGATGTCTCTAAACGCCGCTGGAGAATTCAAATTTGTTAGTGAGTTCGGTGGAAAAGGGGAAGGCGAGGCGCAATTCGCAGAAACCTTATTTATGGCGTTCGGGCCTGACGGTGCCATATACATTACAGATACGGATAACTTCAGAATCCAAAAATTCGATGAAACCGGAAGTTTTGTATTCGACATTCAGATGGCGGCAGACAGCGAATTTCGATTCATCAATCCTACAGATATTGTTGTAGGGACGAACAATGCTATCTATGTAATGGATTGGATGTTCATTGAGATTTCCAACCCAACGCCGCAAGTGCCACCGGAACTAAAAATCTTCAACTACGCGCCATGCGTCCATAAATTCGACGCGCACGGTACCTTTGTCGCAACCTACCCAATTCAGGATTTCAGCAAACGGGTGGCACCCCTTGAAGCAGCCAGCCCCGGACTCGATGCCGACGGCAATTATATCCTCATTATTCCGCAGGGCGACACAAAGCGCAATTTTTTGCTAACTGTAGACAGACGCGGCAATCTCTATGTCTGTGATGCTGGAGGTCGAAACAAACGCATTTTCAAACTCGATGCTAATGGCAAACCTCTTGCTCGCTATCCGCTCAGACAATCCGGAACGGGAGACTTTATCTATCCCGTCGATATAACCGTTGACGAAACCGGAAACTTCTATATTGTTGATGAAAAAGGGCACCGCGTGCTGAAATATGGTGCTGATGGGGAATTTTTAAAGGCTTTCGGCGAATATGGAGACGCAGCGGGGCAATTTATAGAGCCTTTCCAGATAACGGCTTTGGAAGACGGAACGCTGCTCATCGCCGATAAAGCGAAGTATCTTAAAGATTTCATCTCCACGCTTCCAATGCGACTTGATGATCCAACGAGACGGCTTACCGATGTAACCCGCCTGTTTCGTTACCGACTGCGGCGCATTCAGCGATTTACCACGGATGGCGTGTATACCCAAAAACTGCTGATTCCGTTCCAGCGGGAGGTTGAAACGGATGTCGCACTCCAACTCAAAGGCATTGATGGTACTGGAAACCTTTACTACCTCAATCCAGCCGAATTGCGATTTAGGAAGTATGCACCAACGCATTCCCTAATCTCGCAGATGTTCCAAACAGAACTCAAACTCCGTAATACACGCGACTTGCACGACGTTGAAATTGACAATCAAGATGACTTAGACGCGGACCTTTATACCAAATCTGATTTTGACGAACAGATTGTTCAGGATACAGCAGATGCAAATCTAATTGTATCTTACGACATCAACGAAGCCTACCGACTCGCGCTCTCCAACAGGCTTACTTTTATCCGATCCACCGATACAAGTTACTATCGCGCCCGGGATTTTGAAGATTTCCGTGGACGTTTCAATCAAGATGATAGAACGACGGAAACCTCTTGGGACGATCGAGTCCAGCTTGATTTCACGTGGATACGCGACCATAGCCTCTACAATTACCGAGAAGCGCGTGCATTCGTCTACTTCAGTGTTGTCCGCGTCGGTTTTATTAACGATGCCCTTGACCGGTTCAACTTCCGATACTTCGACTTCAACGCGAATCTCTCTGACTGGGGCGCAGGCATATATTACGACTTGAGCCGAACGTTCCGTCTGAATTTTGAAGTCACACACTTTTTCGGTGAGAATAGATATACGTATGTTGATGAGACAAATGTCCTCTATGCCACCGG
>VXZL01000594.1 GCA_009845505.1 Candidatus Poribacteria bacterium
CGCGGTGCCTCTTGGGCAGCCGCCGGTATGCTCGGCCCAATTGCTGAAGCACATATCGACGAACTCGACCTCCTCAAACTTAGCAATCAAAGTTTAGCACGCTACCCGGAATGGGTCGATGAGTTAGAGACAGAAACAGAAATGTCAATCGGTTACCGCGCAGAAGGTACGCTCATTATAGGAATTGAACCTGATGATGCCTATCAACTCCGGCATGCTTATGACTTACAACAAGATTTAGGGTTGAATGTCGAGTGGTTGAGTGGACAAGAAGCACGTGAAATTGAAGGGGCACTCTCACCTTATGTGACTGCAGCTATTCGTTGTGAAACTGATCATCAAGTTGATAACCGACTGATGACTCAGGCACTCCAGCGTGCCTATCAGGGGCGAGGCGGCGTGTTGCATCAAAATAGTCCTGTTGAAAGAATTGTCATAGAAAACGGAACTGCAACGGGTATTCAAACACAAGACGGTTTTCAAGGCGCAGATGTGTGTATTCTCGCCGCAGGATGTTGGTCTGGGCAGATCAGCGGGTTACCAGATACGAGTATCCCTCCCGTGCGTCCCGTGAAGGGACAGATGTTGGCGTTGCAAATGCGGGAGGACATTATGATCAAAAACGTCATCCGTACCGTCAAGGCGAGGTATCCGATGCCGGTATATTTAGTGCCGAGAACTGATGGTAGACTTATCGTCGGTGCAACAACCGAGGAGATGGGGTTTGACACGGATCTGACCGTTGGCGGTATATATGAACTCCTCCACGGGGCGTGTGAGGCTGTGCCGGATATTTATGAACTGCCACTTATCGAAACGTGGACAGGGTTACGTCCCGGTAGCAGCGACAACGCTCCCATACTCGGTAAAACACCTGTCGAGAATCTAATATACGCAACAGGACACTATCGCAACGGCATCTTACTCACACCCATCACAGCTTATGAGATTTCCAAACTGATTCTGACGGGTGAGACTTCAGAGACAATCGCCCCGTTTCACCTGGACAGATTTTCAAAGGAATAGGGTCTAACGAGCAAATTGTGGAAATTCCGGTGCCTGCGATGCCCACAGATTAAGAAAAAACTGTTCCTGCTTCAAAATTTGCTTTAAAAATGGAGAATATGCTATAATTATTAACAACATTATGGGGTGCTCTTATGTGCTTAAGAGCTGAGAAAACACCCTTTGAACCTGATCTGGATCATACCAGCGTAGGGAAATATGTTAGGCTGTCAGCCATCAGCCATCGGAAACCGCCAGTAGAACGTGTGGCAATTTCAAACGCCTTTATTGCCACAAACGGGGCCCTGAAAACCGAAGACTGAAAGCCGAAAGCCATCAAAACATAGAACCGCTTCCTTTTTCGCAGGGGTATGTTCCCTACACCGAAAATAGAAGACGGTTTTTTTATGTTAAGGAGCAGATACGTATGTTCGGCAGATTTGTAATTCCCGTGGCTATCCTACTCGCAGTATTAGGAATATGGGAAGCTGCCGTGCATCTTTTCGCTATACCGCGTTATATCCTACCAGCACCCTCGAAAATTGTGGTGACGCTCTTTGTGGAGCACGCACAATTGCTGAAACATACGTTCGTGACGCTCCAAGAGATGCTGCTCGGTTTTGTTCTTGCTGTCAGCATTGGCATTCCGTTAGCCATCTTGATGTTTGAGTTTCCAATGCTGGAGAAAGCCTTCTATCCCTATGTCATCGGTTCACAAACCGTCCCAGTGTTTGCTATCGCCCCGCTGTTAGTGCTGTGGTTCGGTTTCGGGATTGCTTCAAAAGTAGCCATGGCAGCACTAATTGTGTTTTTCGCAATCGTTTTGAATACTTTAGACGGCTTGAAGTCCACCGATCCCGATACGGTAAACTTGTTTAGGATTCTACGAGCGACGCGGTGGCAGATACTCTGGAAGGTGCGCATCCCGTCGGCACTGCCGTTCATTTTCTCAGGTGCGAAGATAGGTATCTCCATCTCGACAATCGGCGCGGTTATCGGTGAATGGGTCGGAGCAAAGGCAGGGCTTGGATATCTGATGTTATACGCCAATGGAAGACTCCAAGTTTCACTCGTATTCGCTGCTATTTTCTGTTTAACGCTTTTAGGTTTAAGTCTTTTTGGATTAATGACGCTGCTGGAGCGGTACGCAATGCCGTGGCGGCAGCATAACAAAGCAAACGTCCGATAGGTACATCGGACAATCAACAAGAGAGGAAAATTCTCATGAAGACAGCAATTTGCTTAATCTTTCTTATCGGTTGTGCTATACTTCTAACAGGACAAATGGATAACTACGCAGACAGCCACGAAAAAGGCGAAATAGCGAAGGTGACACTGCTTCTCGACTGGTTCCCGAATGTAGATCACGCCCCGCTTTATGTTGCACAAGAGAACAAAATTTTCGCCAAACACGGGTTGGAAGTTGAACTCCTTTGGGGTGGGGACCCGGACGCACCGCTCAAACTGGTGGCAGCCGGGGAATACCCGTTTGCTGTGAGTTACCAACAGAGCGTCACAATTGCGCGAGCCAGTGAAGAAGTTTTGCCAGTTAAATCCATCGGTCTCCTTGTGGAACATCCGCTCAACACGATTAGTTTCCTGAAAAAGACCGGCATTAAAACGCCTGCAGACTTCAAGGGAAAAAAAATCGGATATACCGTTGCACCCTTGGACGTACTTCTGTTTAACGCCATCGCTGCGAATGCTGGATTAGCAGAAGATGATTATGAATTGATAAACGTAGGCACGAATATTTTGGCACCTCTCCTCAGCAGTCAAATAGATGCTGTGATTGGACCCTTTCGGAATTACGAGATTAACCTATTGAAACTTGAGGGGGCAGAAGCCGATTATTTCGCACTTGAGAAACACGGTATCCCCGACTATTATGAATTAGTAATTATTACTAACGACACTTATTTGGAAAACCATCCAGAAACGGCTAAAAAGTTAATGATGGCGATTGAGGAAGCAATCGGATTTACGAAGGAAAACCCCGATGATGCACTTCACCTCTTTTTTCAGGCAAACCCTGATGCTACGAAAGCGTTAGAAGAACTGGCGTTTCGAGATACGCTGGACGTATTCGCAACGACGCAGGTGCAATCTGCGGAAAAGTGGGATGCGTTCGCGAAATTCGCTTATGAAAAAGGGTTAATCTCCAAAACCGTTGAAGCGAAAGATTGCTTCATCAACGTATTGGAAGAATAAAGGTTTTTCGTGCTGAATTAATGGCAAATAAGAAAATTATCATCATTGGTGGCGGTGTGATTGGACTCAGCATTGGATGGCAGCTTGCGAAAGCGGGTGCAGCCGTCACTATCTACGAGCGTGCGCAAGCCGGGCGTGCCGCCTCTTGGGCAGCTGCCGGTATGCTTGCGCCACTCGCTGAGGCACATAGCGAAGAACCGGAACTGCTCAAACTCGGTTCCCAAAGTTTAGCATGCTATGCACAATGGGTTGATGAGTTAGAGGCAGATGCGAAGATGCCCATCGGCTATCGAGTGGAAGGCACCCTTATTGTCGGATTGGAATCCGACGATACGCACCAACTTCGGCATCTTTACACTTCACAACAGGAATTAGGACTGGATGTTGAGTGGTTGAATGGTCGAGCAGCACGTGAAATTGAATCTGCGCTTTCACCCCGCGTGACCGCAGCCATTCGCTGCGCAACCGACCATCAAGTCGATAACAGATTGATGGTCCAAGCACTCCAGCGCGCCTACCAGACCCACGATGGCGTGTTGTACGAAAACAGCACCATCGAAAGAATTGTCATAGAAAATGGAGCTGCAACGGGTGTGCAAACACAAAACGGTTTTCATGAAGCGGAGGTGCTTATTCTCGCAGCGGGATGTTGGTCTGCCCAGATTGAAGGATTACCGGATAGGGTCATCCCGCCGGTGCGTCCTGTGAAAGGGCAGATGTTAGCACTACAAATGGAAGAAGGCATCACGGTCAAAAACGTCATCCGCATTGTCAGGGCGAGGTATCCGACATCCGTATATCTGGTGCCGAGAAGCGATGGCAGGCTTATTGTCGGTGCGACGAGTGAGGAGATGGGATTTGATACGCGTTTAACGGCTGGTGGTGTGTTTGAACTTCTCCGCGGGGCATGGGAAGCGGTACCGGGGATTTATGAACTCCCACTCCTCGAAACATGGAGCGGCCTACGTCCCGGCAGTAGAGACAATGCCCCTATACTCGGTAAAACGCCTATTGAGAATCTGATATACGCAACTGGACACTACCGAAACGGTATTTTACTCACACCCATTACGGCTTACGAGATTGCCAAACTGATTCTGACGGGTGAGACTTCAGAGACAATCGCCCCGTTTCAGTTAAACCGGTTTTTAAAGTAGTAGGCACACGCTGTGTGTCGTAAACACACTTAAAAAAAATGAAGATACTTGTTAATGGCGAAGAAAAAACGGTTAATCCGAATTTAAATATTCACGACCTACTCATCGCCTTAGAACTGAATCCAACACAGGCGGGTATCGCTGTCGCTGTGAATCGGGAGGTTATTCCAAAAACAAAATGGCAGGCGACAGAGCTCCGCGAGGATAGCGATGTGGAGATTATCCGTGCTGTCCAAGGCGGATAAACACGGCTACAAAGCACACTGATAGGAGAATTGATGCCAAAATATTTGATAAAGACACCTTGAGGCTGCTATACTAATTGAAAACAGATCGGCGACAACTATAGGCAAAACACTATGAACAGCCAAGAGGTACGTTGGATTCAACGCGCAAATAATAGAGAAAACATGCAAGAATTCAAAATCGCAGATCAGACTTATGCATCAAGACTCCTTATCGGAACGGCAGGGTATCCGAACTTTCATATAATGACGGAGTCCATTGCGGCGAGTGGTGCCGAAATTGCGACGGTGTCAATGCGGCGTGTGAAATTTACGGAGACATCGGGTGAAAATCTGTTCGCTCTTCTACGTGAACGGGACATGACGATTCTGCCAAACACCGCTGGCTGTTTCACAGCGAAAGACGCAATTTTGACAGCAAACCTCGCGAGAGAGGCACTTGAGACATCGCTCATCAAACTCGAAGTTATCGGGGATGAGGAGACACTCTTTCCTGATGTAGAGCAGCTCCTCAACGCAGCGGAAACGCTTGTCAAAGACGGTTTCACTGTGCTACCGTATTGTAACGACGATCCGATTACCTGTAAGAAATTAGAAGATCTTGGATGTGCTGCAGTGATGCCGTTAGGGGCACCGATCGGCTCAGGGATGGGGATACGTAACCCGTATAATATCCAGATTATCCGCGATCTTGTGCAGGTGCCACTGATTGTGGACGCGGGGGTTGGGACGGCATCAGATGCAGCAATAGCAATGGAGTTAGGGTGCGACGGCGTTCTGCTCAATACAGCGGTAGCAAAAGCACACCGTCCTGTACTGATGGCGGAGGCGATGAAAAAAGCGGTTGAAGCCGGGAGAGCGGCGTTTCTGGCAGGGCGTATCCCTCGGAAACTCTACGCCACTGCCTCAAGTCCACAAGACGGGATGATTGAATAATCGACTCGCCCAGAGAAAATAGACCTCTATACCCTTGAATCTCATAAACTCTCCAAACTTAATATAGGAGGGATTACTCAATGGTCAATCTCAAATGAACATTATAAAAATGAAAGACAATAGTTGGGCATGCCTGCTCATTCTTACACAACTCACAGGCATCGTATTCTTATTCAATACACAAAGTGCCTTCGCGCAACTTCAGACTGAATTCGGACAGAGTTTATTAGAAGAACCCGAAAGGTCTGAGACTCACCCCGCAGAACTAACAATCAGCTCCCACTTCTCTAATACATTCAACAATCACATCGAATTGGGTTTAAGCGTAGATCCATACACCAGCAGCTTGGCAGGAGAAGATGACCCGCAGCTCGTGGGCATAATCAATCGTTTCGGCGTTGACTTGAACGGAGATTTACCGGTCGCTGATAAACTTAGACTCAAACTGCAATATATACCGCAAGTTGAAAATTATACCGGGGCAGAGGGAAAACTCGACGAATTCGACGCGTTCAGCGATGTTCTTTTAACTGAACTGAGTTTCCGACCCCTTGAAAGCCTACCGCCACTTGTGGCTTCACATCGTCTGCAACGTTTCGTGCGGACCTCCAATGTCTATAACAATACCGAACGACAACTCGGTCTACGCTTTGGACGCGTCTTAGAATATAACTTAAGATTACACCGATTTGACGATGACGAGTCGCTCAGAGAGGATTTCCTACTCATCGGCTCCAACAGCCAAAACATAACGGGACGTTTGCAATTCGGGTTTCTCGAACAGCTGCTCGGTAAAATTGAATACACGATAGAGAACAGCAGTTACGAAACCAACCTAAACAACCTCATCTTAGGCATCACAGGACTTGAAGATAATGAACGCCGAAACGATTGGCGGCACATCGGTGCCGCGAAACTGATACAGGTAGCAACTGAAGGGCTTATGTTTCAGGAAGAGGTGAATCTATTTCTGAATCGTTCCAGCGTTGACTTTTTTAGCTTCGCCAGTACAGAAGTTGCGGCAAGTTCATTTTATCGACTGGATACCGGACGGTGGGTCCGGCTTCGACTCTCCAGACTCTGGGTGCAGTTTGAAGGTAGACAGATTCTGGATGAAACTGGCGGTATTCCAGAAATCCCCGAAGATCGTCAAGATACACAGATAGCGGCAAATGTCCAGCTGAACTGGCAGCTCAAGCCATATCTAACACTCAACGCCGATTATCAAGTTACCCAAAACCGCACGAACGAAGCGGATCCGCTGCTCGATTTTTTGAATTATACACACACCATTGCGACCTTGACGCTTAAGGGAGAGTATTGAAGTGGTCTGTGGGTATCCGCTATCTCCGATTTCGCGCCCTATTATCGCTTCCCGCTATAAAGCCGCAACCTGCCTTCCGATGCAATCAATGTATAACACGTCTCAATCGCCTCAGCAACGATAGGTGTGTCGGGAGTATCCCACAGCAAGAGATAATCCACGTTGTCAGCATAAGCGCAGAGATCTATCCTTTCTGGTTCCCAATGGACGGTTTGGACCCACTCTTTCTCGTCTAACGGTCTCTCAAACTCGGCGTTGAAACGCACAGGGAAATAGTCAAACTGTATCTCATAGTTGCCGAGATTGATACACCCGTTGTCAAGACAGTAGTAGTTGGCGGCGTTGACAAAGATGCCTACGCGTTCGGAGCTGCCTCTCGGATCAAAGTGGAGCGGAAGGATGATCTTGTTCTTTCCAACCCGTTGCACAAAAGCGTTAAACTGATGTATCTCGGCGTTGAGATTTTTGAAGACAATGCCAACATAAACAATGTTAACCAACACCAAAAGTCCGACAGCCGCCGTGAACACACGTCTCCACTGAATCTTATCAAATTCACGAAACCATGCGAATATGGTAAGCGCGGCTAAAATAGCGAGCCTGTCATTGACCCAACCGCCGGGACCAATAGAATTTGGTAGGATAAAATAGAGTCCGAGAAGCACAACAGTGAGGCAGAGAAACGCTGTCTGTCCAGCAGATGCTGCTGCTTTTCCTCTCCTATTTTGCCAGATTGTCACAACAACGAGGAACAGTAAGAAGGCGGATACAAGCGCGGAGAGCCAACTTGGAGGTTCAGCGTAAGCGACAAGCATATACATACCGATTAGGTTAGCGAACAGTTCTCCGAACCGGCTGAGTCCAAACTCAAGTGGTGCCCCTGCCAACAGATCAGAAGTAGGGAGGTAGACGAGAAGTAGCGCGGCAGCAGGGAGGAGATAGCAACCTGTAATGAGAATCCGTTTGAAGTCGTGCCTGAAATGAAATAGTGCCAGTAAAGCGATAGAGAATAAGATGAAGGCGTAAGAGATGAGGTGTGCGAAATAGGTAACAACGATGAGCAGATTGAGTAAAACGATACGCGTTCTGTTCATCTGCGCCTTGTGTTTCCACCAATAACCGAGTGCAAGCAGAAAGAGCGGCACACTGACGGCAAAGTTGTAGAAGCCCATGAGAAAAAGGTAATTGTAGATAAAGGTAAAACTTAGGATGACGAGGGTGTGCCGCCCGCGCTGGACAGCATTGAGGAAATAAGAGACAGCAAGCGGAAAGAGGATAACATAGAGACTCAGAAAGATTTTCTCGGCGATGAGCGGTGGAAACACGAACATTAACACCGCCAATGAAAAGTGTGAGAGCCAATTCGGAAAAGGATACCAGTTAATCTCGTAATAATCTCGGAATTGATATTCAGGGTTGTTGTATTCGGTCAAGATTTGGGAATTATAGACGTGACTTACGCCATCTTGTGTCGGAAAATAGGGGAACAGCCAGATCGGTAGCAAGTAAATAAGAATCAAAGCACCCATCAAAATTGACCATTTTGTGTAGAAGCGAGAGAAGAATGTCATCATTTTGCTTTTCCACAAACTCCTTGAAATTTTCAGGACTTCAGTTATAATGGTATCATATTTTCGCATTTTGTAGTTATCATTTTTATCACAGTCAGCGATCAGCAACACGAATCGTTGGAGAAGAATTTTATGACTATAGACCAAGTTAAACGTTTAGTCGAAGAGAAAGGTATTGAGTTTTTCATCTGCTCTTTCGTAGAGATGAGCGGTGCCCCCAAGGCGAAGGTCATCCCAGCAACACATCTTGAGGATATGGCGGCAGAGGGTGCGGGTTTCGGCGGCTTTGCTGCAGGTGAGATAGGGCAATACCCGCACGATCCAGAAATGGCAAGCATCCCCGATTTTACTTCGTTCACAATCGTGCCGTGGCGGAAAAATTTAGCATGGGTCGCGGGGGATATGTATGTCGAAGGACAATCGTGGCACTACTGTCCAAGGACTATTCTGGGACAGCAATTAGAAAAGACACGAGAAATGGGTTACACCTTCAATGTCGGTATCGAGGCGGAATTCATGCTTTTGAAGCAGGACGAAGCAGGGCACTATGCCCCATGGGATAAACTCGATACGCTGGACAAACCGTGTTACGATCTAAGGGCGTTGCATCGCAATCTTGACATGATGACCACCCTCATCAAATATATGCAAGAATTGGAGTGGGAACCCTACGCGAACGACCATGAAGACGGGACGTGTCAGTTCGAGACGAACTGGACGTATGCGGACGCACTCACGACAGCAGATCGACATACTTTCTTTAAGTGGATGGTCAAAACAATCGCTGAAGAACGCGGGTTATTGGCAACGTTTATGCCGAAACCGTTCACGAATCTGACGGGTAATGGCGCACACTTTCACATGAGTCTTTGGGATACTGATAATCAGACGAATCTGTTTCTTGACGAGAACGATAAAAACGGCTTGTCCGAGATCGCTTACTATTTCACGGGGGGTATCCTCAAACACGCGAAGGCGATAACAGCGGTCACGAATCCACTTGTGAATAGCTATAAACGCTTGGTTCGGAGACCCCCGCGTTCGGGTTCATCATGGGCACCGGTTTATGTTACCTACGGTGCAAACAATCGGACGCAAATGATTCGGATCCCAGCACCGGGACGTATTGAAAACCGATTAAGTGATGGGGCAGCGAATCCTTACCTCGCAGCGACGGTGATGCTCGCCGCGGGTCTCGACGGCATCGAAAACCAGGTTGATCCGGGTGTACAAAACGAGGACAATCTTTATGAGGTGCCAGAAGATGAACTGGAAAATCGAGGCATCGGCTCTCTACCAGCAACTCTCAGTCATGCTGTAGACGCTCTTGAAGAAGACGAAATTATTAAAAACGCACTCGGAAATGAGTACGCTGACTACTATATCCAAGTCAAACGTGAGGAATGGCGGAATTATCACTTGAGTGTTAGTCAGTGGGAAACCGATAACTATTTGGAGGTTTATTAGCGAGCTTTTTACATCTATGATAAATTTATTTATACCTTTAGGATTAAT
>VXZL01000618.1 GCA_009845505.1 Candidatus Poribacteria bacterium
ACGTAAGCCGCATTCTATTTTCTAAGATGAGCGTCGGCATGGTTTTTACGCGCCTCGCTTTTTATGGGTATCTTTCGCGCCGTGAGAATAAAACACGAAATACATGAGAGAGGTGGGAGACTTTACAACATGAAAATCCATAGTAGGAGCAAGCACGATTCAAGACGTTTCAGTGCCATAGCAAATCTAACTGCACAACATATATGGGCAAGCCGTGTCTTAATGCTTTGTCTTTCTATTTTACTCATCAGTGGACTCTGCAATATCGCATACACGCAAACGGTTTCCAGCACCGGTAGGCAAACCGCAGCCATCCAAATTCGAGATGATCTGTCCATTGGCAACATTCGGAAGGATATCGCACGCCTGTCAAGTTTAGAGAGCCGCGTAACAGGTTACCCACAAGCCGCAAGTGGCAGCAAGTACATTTTTGACCGATTTGTCGAAATCGGTTTGCAAAACGTAGAAAGTCGAGAGTTCCCAGTTACTGTGCCGATCGATCACGGCGATAGCGTCATTGAGATAGTCTCACCAGACGGTACTGTCCTACATAGTTTCAAACTCACTCCACTTTGGCCAAATCTCGTCCGAACCTCCCTATTAGCAGATGGAATTAAGCATACTGTCTTGGCAGACGAAACACTCCAAGACATCGCCGCAAGCTACCAAGTCTCCGAAGAAGTTATCCTCACAGATGAACGAAATAAATTCCTGCCATCCCCTGTTGTAGAAGGGAACAGTGTATACATTCCAACCGGCGGCTTATCCGGTCCTCTCCTTTACGGCGACGATGGCGAACTCGCTGACTTCAACGGCACTAACATCGGGGGATTCTGGTACAAACTCCAAGACGGAGATACCCTCACATCGCTTGCTCGGCGTTACCGTATCACGGAAGCCAGCATCACTGACGATGTACTCAACGAACATCTGCAAAAAGCATCCGATGGCATTGACAACGATGAAGACGGTACTATTGATGAATACGGCGAAATTCCACTGCTCTCTGAGATTCTTGGATGGGCAACAGACGGGATCGACAACGATGCCGATGGTTGGACAGACGAAATCCCAGGCGATGCCACCGACGGTATTGACAATAACCAAGACGGGCAAATCGATGAATCTGGTGAATTCGTCGCCGCCAGCGAAGCACACATCTTCATACCAAAAGGGGCCATAGCTCTCCTCGATTTCAACTCCAGTACCCGCTATATTAACGCAACAATGCTCGGTGGCACTGCTATTATCTTCATTGAACCTGAAACAACCATCCGAGGTGAAGCGGAGAACAAATTCGGTACAGTTCCCGCTAACATACCACGATTCTGGATCTCCAAAGCAGATGCGGATTTTCTCACTAACTTACTCGAAGAAGAAAACAACGCAGGAAATCAGGTAAACGCCCGCGTCAGAGGAAAGATGACATGGGAACGTCGGGTCGGTCAGAATATACGCGGTTTTTTGGAAGGTGGCGACCCATCGCTACGCGATGAACTCATCGTCCTTACTGCTTACTATGATTCCATGTCCATTGTGCCTGCTATGGCACCTGGGGCAGATCCAACTTGCGGTGTTGCCACTCTCATGGAAGTCGCAAGGCTCTTTAGCCTCCCCGAATACCGTCCAGGATACTCCGTGCTGTTTGTCGCAGTTGACGGACATTTTCAAGGACTCGCGGGCATGCGAGCATTTATGGAAGGCATCGGGCAGGATATTGTCGGTAGTGACACGGACTCTCCGGGGACACCAACAATGCACGGGCTACGCCGCGGACTGTCCACGGATGTTATTGAATTTGAAGAATTAGGGAGAAGACTCCTGCTCTCAATTGACCGGAGCGTCTTAGTCGATCTCCCCTCTGACTTCTTCCACGGCATCTATAACGTAAAATCTGACCTCGAATCTCTGACGACCACCTTAGATGGCTTGGCAGAAACCCGCTCCGAGATCGAAACCCTCACGAACCAACAACGCGATTTCTCGGAACGTCAAAAGAAGCAAGCAGATAAGAATCGGAAACGAGAAAAACAAGAATTCACTGGTGAAGAGAAGAGCATATTATTGGCAAACCTCGCTCGCTCAAAGAAGGAAGCACTACAAACAACGCATTTCCTGCGAGACATCGTCAAGGAGTTAGCCGATGTTCGTGCTGTTGCGCTAAACACAAGCCGCACGGCACAACGTGAATTAATTGAAACGCTTGGACTGCCGATCGCCCGCCTTGATACATGGGCTGTAGCGAAACTCATTCGCGCCATAGAAACCGGCGCAACCGACGAATACGCTACACATCCAAACGATGCCTACCTGATTCCTGTACAAGAAGGTTCAGGGTGGGAAATTCCGGTCCCAAGTGATCTGCCCGAAGAGTTGGTCCCTGACATTGAGATGCTAAACAAAACACTCGCAGACTGGGAGATGAGCGATAAACGCAAATTCGCCCTCATGTGGACCCCCGAAAAAATCATGGACCGGCACCTCGATTTACATGGACTCAATGACGCGAAACAGGCACGGAAGGTCTTGCGCGAAACCGACAACTCCCTTGAGGTCGCCATCCAAACGGAATCTCAACTTCTTGAAAAAATCTTAGCGCAAATCCCTGATAGCAAGGCTGCTGAAGATCAGATTAAGGCGAGTATCCGGAAACTCAAGGAAACACCTACGTCGCAACAAGATACCAACATGCTACTCTACAGCGGAAAATTCCTCTCTAAAGCCGGTATCGAACGCTTGAACACTATTGACACACAACTCCGACAACGCCTAACGGAATCTGAAGACATCACGGATGCCGCTGTCCTGATCACTGACTTGCTCAAAGACAAGCAGAGCATTTTTGAAATCGGACTCCGAAACGCTCGCTTGGAGCGCACTCGCATTCAAAACTTGATGGCAACTGCTGAGACGCTTGGAAGAGAATACTTAGAGGAAGAAAAACTCATCTTGGAAAACTATCTTTCAGACACTGAAGCAGAGCAGGCTCTCAAGTTACGCGCCCACATCGCATCACACATCACGGAAGCAGAACTCTTGACGACCGTCAAAAGACGCTCGGAAACAGACATAATCGCACTTGAAAATCTCATAGGCCGGCTATCTACTTTAGATACCGACCTTGATACAGAGACGAAGACCCTACTGCGCGATAATATGCTAACCCTCCGAAACGCGCGATTCCGTAACATTCAGAGTCGTATTGAAAAGATGCTCCGCATCGATACCGGAGAATATAATCGGAAACTTGGACAGATTGAAGCCGCTATTGCACTTCAAGACCTCTTCAATCGCTACTACACCTCTCTCTATATTAGCATCGACCTCTCCTCTCAATCGGATCAGTTTGGTGTGTTCAACAAAGGATGGTTCTATGACCAACAGCCTGAATTCGTTCTGCGCCGAGAGTTTGCAAGTATCGGCAACCAACTCGCATCCTATGCAGAGGATGCCGATTTTGGGGTCCGTGTCCGGAAACTCTGGCAGTGGACAGATGACCAGATCCGACAAGCCGTCATGGCACGCCAATGGACAGTGGCTGGCGGTATCTCCGATAAATCCGCTCTTGAAGGAAAAACCCTTGAAACACTGCTCAGCTCCCATTTCAGCAAACTCACAGGACTCAGCGGTGTGAGTCGCTTAATGAAGATGCAGTTCGAGCAGTGGCGCAACCAAGGTGAACCCTCCGAAGACATGCTCAAGGATATGGACTATATCCGCAAAGAGGTTGAACGTTTCATCCGAAACGATGTCCGCACAGCAAAGAAAAATCGGAAGAATAATATCCGAACGCGCGAGCAGCTGGACGCGATGCTCCGCCTACGACACGAGGACCCAGAAACCTTCTCTGATGACGAAATTGAGGACATTAAAACCCTCATTTCAATCGCGGGTCTCGGCGGCGATTCAAACTTCGTTAATGCTATCTCCGCAAGTGGTGGAAAAACTTGGAAAACCTACATCCCAGGTAAGATCGCTTTTGACAGCGAAGTCGCAACGCTCGTCGGAAAAACAGGTATCGCTTTCGCAACTATCGAAGACGCACGCGTTCTAACCGACACACCACTTGATACAATTGAGCGGGTCGATCTACGCGAAGGCGGCAACCTCCATCAACAAGCACAGACGCTTGCATCCTTGCTTATCCAAGCACTCCGCGATGAAGAAATGCCAACCGCCGCACGTGTCGGAAATTTCTACTGTAACCTCTTCGGCGACGTCGTTGAATTTGATGCTCGTGAATCCGCACTCCCCAATAAACCGGTCCCCTATCCAATCTTGACGCTCCGCAGAAAGCATAAAACCATGATGGGTGTCCGTGGAGACCTGTTTGTTATGGGTGATAATAAAGGCAACTTTGAAGTTGCCGGGTTAGCCATGGAAGGTAGAGCCTCCCGTCGTCTCAGGGGTGTGCAAGAAGTCGAAGCCTATATCCTTGACCCAGACTCTGGGGACATCGTCTATGCGCCTGATTTAGGGAACTACGGCGCGGAACTGCTTCCCAATAAAATCCCGATCAATACCCGCAGACGTGGGTGTCGGGTCGTCACATTCCCGTGCGTATCCACAACTATCTACGATCTCGTCGATCAACGGTATCTGCGAACCCTCCGGGAACTTGAAGTCTACGATGCACTCACCGATAGCGCGCCAGAAAAATATGGGATGTCAAAACCGTGGCAGCAGGAAGGTGTCTCTGCAGCCGAACCGATTGCCCTCGTTTACAGCGAACCGAATACTCGTATCAAGGTCGGAATGGCTTATGGGCAAATCGGTAAACGTCTCTTACTTATCAAAGCCACAAAAAGCGGTATGAAAAATCCGACGCTCTATACCGGCGAAGGATTTGTTGTCCGTGAGAACGGCCGGATTCGTCTTACGCCGTACGTCGTTGTCCGAGATATGTGGTGGCTCGACGAAAACCGATCACAACTCTACAAACGGTTCGGTATCTCCAGTGATCGGCTTGACAAACTCCATCAATTTGCGAACGAGTATCTTGCACGCGCCGAGACGGAACTGCTACAAAATGACTACCAGCAAGCACTCAAGTTGGCGCGCGCGGCATGGGGCTACGAATCACGCGCATATCCTGATGTCAAACAGACCGGAAACGATGTTGTCAACGGTGTGATGTTCTATCTCGCCTTGTTAATGCCGTTCGCTTACTTTATGGAACGGCTCATCTTCGGTTTCCCGAATATCCACAAACAGATTTTAGGCTCATTCGGGATCTTTTTACTCGTCTTCTTCTTCCTCAGCCAGGTCCATCCCGCATTCCAGATCACAACGACACCTGTGATTATTCTCATTGCATTCGTTGTGCTTGCCTTGACAGTTATTGTCATCAGTATCATTGTCCGAAAATTCGAGGAACAACTTGAAAAGATTCGGCAGGAGGGAAGCAAGGTTTACAAAGCAGATGTCGGACGGTTAAGCGCGAGTGCCGCAGCGTTTAGTTTGGGGATCTCCAACATGCGAAAACGGAAAGGACGGACAATCCTAACCTGCTGCACATTGGTAATCCTTACCTTCACTGTCATCTCGTTTACCTCTGTGCGGACGTTCATGCATCCGAATAGAACGAGTCTCCCACAGGTAACGCCTCGCTATACAGGACTTCTCATCCGAGACCAATACTGGCGTCCGTTAGAAGAACCCGTGCTTACCTCTGTTCTGAACGACATGCAGAAGACGCAAATCACACTCACCGCTCTGGAACGGCTGCTGGCACGCAAAAACGAAATCCTGGTCAAGCAGGGACAACAACCGATCAATGTTGCGGAAGAGATAGCGACTTTAGAACAAGATGGCTTTATCGAAAAAGTAGACGAAGAATCCATCGTCATTGTTCGGAATTCTGTCGCACCGCGAGCCTGGTACCAATCCTCTGGTACCGGAGACCAATCCTTTGTTCAACTCACACGCACAGCGAATCCTGCGGATCCCTCGCCTCCTACCCATGCACTTACGGGTGAGGCACTAACTTTTGCTGCGAATATGCTTGTCGGCATGAACGAAGCAGAACCGGAGGTCAGTGGTATCAATAGATACCTTCAATATGGAAAGTGGTTCAACCCCGCTGACGCTGGGGAGTGGCCAACAGAATGGCCCTATGCTATCGTGCTACCCAAAGGAATGGCGGAATTGTTGAAAATCACCGAAAGCGATATGGGCAAGGCAACTGTCTCTGTCTATGGTGCAGACTTTACCGTTGTCGGCGTCCTGGGTATCGGTTTCAAGGACCTTACAGACAACGACGGCGAAGAACTCACACCTGTTGACTATCAATTGATGCAACAGCAACGCAGTCGTGGGGCAACCGGCGATGAAACGCTGGAAGGCGAGTTACAAAAGTATCTCCACCTCACGCCGGATAGCGTTGCTATCCTGCCCTACGAGGTGGTTATGAACCAAGGTGGCACGCTCCGAAGCGTCGCTGTCAACATGGAACCACAAACGGATGACCCAGAATTGTTAGGTGCGATTGATAAGCTGGACCTTATCATGGCACCCCTCATGAACCGTATTGCTCTTGACTTCTTCGTCGGTCGTGATAAAGACACATATCTCTACAGCAGTATTGGAATGACAAGTTTCAGCGGGATGGGCAATCTATTCGTACCGATTCTCATCGCTGCGCTTATCGTGCTCAACACCATGCTTGGGGCAGTCTATGAGCGCGTCCGAGAAATCAGTATCTATAGTTCCGTCGGACTCGCGCCCGTACATATTGCCTTCCTATTCCTCGCAGAGGCGTGTGTATACGCTATCGTCGGCGCAGTGCTCGGATATCTCATGGGACAAGCCATCGCAACAACCCTCGTAAACTTCGGATGGCTCGCCGGGTTGACCCTCAACTATTCCTCAATGTCGACTGTCGTTGCAACGATTATCGTCATGATTGTCGTTCTACTGAGTACCCTATATCCGGCAATCAAAGCCTCACGTATGGCAGTTCCCGATATTGAACGTAAATGGAAACTCCCAGAACCCGAAGGTGATGTCTGGCATTTTAACCTCCCCTTCACTGTCCTTGAAGAGGAGTCACTCGGCTTGAACGTATTCATGCGCGACTACTTCGAGGCACATGCTGATGAATCCGCCAGTGATTTCTATACCGACCAAGTCGCCTTCAGCACTGTAGAATCTGAAGGTGAAGACGCCTATCAGATTAGTATGATGGTATGGTTAGCACCTTATGATTTAGGTGTAAGCCAATCCATCCAGTTCGTTACATCGCCCGTAGGTGGAGAAGAGGAAGATCTCTATAAGATTACACTGGATGTGCATCGTGAGAGCGGCGAGATCGCCTCTTGGAAACGTGTGAACCGACGTTTCCTCAATCTATTGCGGAAACAACTTCTGATTTGGCGGACGTTCAGCGTCGATATCCGAGCAGAATTCCATGAACGCGGTAGAACGGAAGGAACAGACGAACCGGCAACAGGGCAACTCGAGCCCGTCCCGGCAACAGCGGATTAGAGGAGGAATGGTTGTTCGCTGATAACGGTTAGCGAATAGCGTATAGCGAATAAATATGGAAAAATTAGCGAGTCTTATCATCATCATTGGCACTTTCTTATGGCTGTTCAGCATTCTCGTCCTTGAAGGGCGTTGGCAGTGGCAGATGTTCTCAGCACTTGTACTAACAGTGGGCATCTTCACCGCGCATTTCTGGGAAGAATTGCGAGATACTGACAGCACTGAAGAACCAAGCGACGAATAAGGAATGGCGGTCGGCAGGTAGCAAAACGTGTGGCAGTTGTAAACGTCCTCACCCGCCACAACTACTGACGGTTTCCAATAGCCGATAGCCAATAAAAGGAGAACTTTCAACTTGGCGAGAGAAAGAGTATCACAAGCAGATGAATGGCAAGCTTGGGCGCAGCGATACGACATTGAAGGCGGTATCCGTACCTTTGAGTCGGGGCTAACGGTCAAGGTGTTTGTTGGCGCACTTTTCGTTGGCTTGCTGATGATGCCTGGCTCCATCTATCTCAGTTACGTATCCGGTCAATCTGGGGCTGAAGCGGCACCTTGGGTTGCCGTTATTCTATTCACTGAACTCGCGCGGCGTTCCTTCACAACTGCCCGGCGACAGGAGCTCTATATGCTTCTCGGATTAACCGGAGCCGCTGTCGGCAGTGGAATGCAGTACCGGAACTTTATCTGGTACGCCTACTTTATCAATACACCCCAGGCAGCTTCCTACGAAATCGCCGATAAAATTCCAGAGTGGATTGTGCCTGCCGGTAATTCTGTCGGTGTACTTACGCGCAGCCTGCTGCATCCAGACTGGTTTCTGCCTATTGCTATCTACCTTGCCGGAAAGCTGCTCGGCACGTTGCGATTCGTTAGCGGACAATATATTTTGTTCCGACTCACGGCGGACCTCGAGCGGCTCCCATATCCAATGGCACCAATTGCCGCACAAGGCGCAACCGCACTTGCAGAAACAACAGGGAAAGAAGAGACATGGCGATGGCGCGTATTCTCTATCGGCTCCATGGCTGGGTTAATTTGGGGATTCCTCTATATCGGGGTGCCTTCATTGACTGGGGTCATGATGAGCCAACCGATTCAGATCTTGAAAATCCCGTGGATAGATTTCACACAGAGCATCGAAGGTTTCGCACCAACAGGGGTCTTCGCTTTCCGAACCGATTTCGGACAGATGCTCATCGGGTTCGTGATGCCATTCCCGATTATCATGTCAGAATTCGTAACCGCAATGGCATCGCAATTTATCTTGAACCCACAAATCCTATATCGGTATGAGATTCTCCATCAATGGAACCCAGGACTGGATGTCCGGGGTGTTACTTTATTCAACAACCTGGATTTCTGGTTTAGCTACGGCATGGGTAAATCCTTTAGCCTCGCTGTCGTCGGTATGGCTGCTTCGATTCCGATGCTCTTCAAACTACGGAAGGCTCAGAAAAGAGCAGGCGAACGCGGTTCCTTCGCAACGCCTCCAAATCGAGGCGATTTCCCGATATGGTTGATGGGCTTAATGTGGCTCGTTGGTATGGCTGGATTCGTTTGGCTTATTCATTGGATGGTCCCGAATTTCCCACTCAGTTTCTTGATCGGCTACGCATTCTTGTACACACCGATTAATTCCTATATCACGGCGCGAACTTTCGGGGTTCTCGGACGAGACCTTTTTGAAATCCCATACCTGCACGAAATCACATTTATCTTGAGTCGCTACGAAGAGATAGACATCTGGTTTGCACCACTACCAGACGAGGATTATGGACGTGGCACACAGGGGTGGCGCGTGCTCGAATTGACTGGCACAACCTTTACCTCAAACCTGGCAGGTACGCTGCTAATTATGCCGATTTTGCTCGTCAGTGGAATTGTCGTCCTCCACTTTATCTGGAAGATCGCTCCGATCCCGAGTGCACAGTACCCGTTCGCACAGATGATGTGGCCCATTAACGCTACAAACGAAGCACTCTGGAAAACATCGCTACGGGACGGAAACAGCGAAATGCTTCAGGCGATTCGCGGCGATTATGTCTCCGCAGGATTTACCTCAAGCCTTGCCCTCTATGGTATGCTGTGGGTCTTTAAATTACCTTCAATGTGGTTTTACGGTATCGTTGGGGGTATCGGGGCAGACCCAGGCAGTATGGTTGCCCGATTACTCGGCGCAATTATCGGGCGGTTCTACATGATTAAACGATTCGGAATGAGACGCTGGTATATGTTCAATCCGGTACTTGCAGCAGGATTCGCCTGCGGAGTCGGTCTCATCGGTATGGGAACCGTTGCGATCGCGCTTGTCTCAAAAGCCGTAATCGTCAAACCGTTTTAGGGAGTCTTGGTTCTTGGTTATAAGTTAAGAGGCGTATTGTTACCGAAAACCTTCTTAACTTATAACTTATAACCTATAACTTATAACCACTATGGAC
>VXZL01000296.1 GCA_009845505.1 Candidatus Poribacteria bacterium
ATTATGGGCTTTACTATAAAAAAGAAATGTAAACCAAATTCTGTCAGTAATCGTTGAAAAGATACAACAATTAAGTGGAAATTGCGGCAATCAAGTGAAAATTGCAGCAATTAAGTGAAAATTGCAGCACTATCTGTCCATACATAGATGATATTGCCTCATACAATGTATATTTTCACACATAATTAGAACACACATCAAACCTATGTAAGGTTTCAAACTTCGTCAAAAACTACGAAGAATGTGTATAAGTTAAAAAAGGAACATATCATGAAGAGCCATTTGAGAACTCTCACAGCAATCGCTTTTATGCTGATGTTGATAATCAGTATTACCGGATGTTCAAGTGATCAAGAAACAACCACAGCAAATCCAGTCGCTGCTGGTGCCAGTGACGAAGAGTCGTCAGTCCGATACGGTCTTACCGATACTTATGATAATATCCGAGGCGGTGCCCGGCTGGTTTTATCCTATGATGCATCAACCGATGCCTTTAAAGGCACTGTTACAAATACAACGGGCGCGATTCTAACGCAAGTTCGCGTCGAAGTTCATTTATATGACGGCACGGTCACGGTTGATGAACTCGGTCCAATGCTAACGCCGAACGTCCTGAACATTGACCTTAACCCCGGTGAATCACACTCCGTCACACTTCCAGCCATGGGCCACTCCTTTACCGAGTGGGTGGCACACCCCGAAGTCGGTCCCAGCAGTGGCGGGGGCGGTGAAGGTGGTGCTGAAGGCGGCGGTGAAGGTGGCGGCGAACACGGCGGCGGCGAAGGCGGCGCCCATAATTGATCGCAGTCCACTCGGAACGCCTCTTTAAGCGAGCAATATACCAATCTTCGCTTTTCTGTAGAGGCAAACGATAGTGGGTTATATTCATTTTTTATCGATTCATACAACCCATGTTTTTAGAAAGGAGCATACGCATGAAACGCAATTTTGGAACCCTCACCCTATTGGCTATCATACTGATGGCGGCGGCTATCGGTTGTGATCGGACAAATCGGGAAGTAATACCCATCGGGCCAGCACCAGCAGATGAGATGATGCCCATGGTACCAGCGGATGACGAGGAGTCGTCAGTCCGATACGGTCTTGCTGATACTTATGACCAGGTCCGAAACGGTGCCCGTCTGGTTATATCCTATGATGCGGCGATGGATGCCTTTACAGGTAATGTCACAAATACGACCAATGGGCTCTTAACACAAGTTCGCGTCGAAGTTCATTTATATGACGGTACGATCACCGTTGATGAACTCGGTCCAATGCTAACGCCGAACGTGCCGAACATTGACCTTATGCCCGGTGAATCGCACGCCATCACGCTTCCAGCCATGGGCAACGTCTTTACCGAGTGGGTAGCGCACCCCGAAGTCGGTCCAATGAGTGGCGGCGGTGAAGGTGGTGCTGAAGGCGGTGGTGAACACGGCGCAGGTGCCGGCGGCGAAGGAGGCATTGAAGGTGCTGAAGATGCCGGCGGCGGTGAAGGCGGAGCCGAAGGTGCTGAAGGCGGTGGTGAACACGGCGCAGGTGCCGGCGGTGAAGGTCCTGAAGGCGGCGGTAACTAAGCCACACACTTCGATTCAAAAAAGGGAGCAATATACAATTGCTCCCTTTTTCGTAAACAAGTCCTTAAATCTGCCAGTGGGAGGTACAACCATGAATTCTATTTGCAATATTCTTGCTGCAAGTGCTATTATGTTAATAATTAGTATAAGTGGGTGTTCAAAAAAGGAAGAACTATCTGCTCGCGACGAGAGTGAAAAGTCTAACGAAGAAGAATTATCTGTTCGTGACGAGAGTGAAGAATCTAACGTTGAATTCGCATTGGATGAGCAATACGATAAGGTTCGGAACGGTGCCCGACTCATCTTAAAGTACGACCCACAAAGCAATGCCTTCAAAGGCACCGTCGAAAACACAACGGACGAAACTTTGAAGCAGGTTCGAGTTGAAGTCCACTTATCAAACGGAAAAGAACTCGGCCCAACAACCCCAGACAACCTGGCTCCCGGTGAAAAAAGAGAAATCCTACTCACTGCGATAAGCACGAACTTTGACGGATGGACTGCGCATCCTGAAGTCGGAGAGGGTGAGCATAGTCATGGAGAAGAACGCAATGAGCATGGCAGAGAAGGCGAAAAGGAACACAGTCATGGAGAAAAACGTGGTGAGCATGACAGAGAAGGCGAAAAGGAACACAACTAATCGAGTTCTAATTTGTATTTCTTGTCTCGTTATATTGATGGAACTCTTCAGCCTCGCAATACTTATATACGCCGCCAAACCCCCAGAAAATATCCTCAAAAATGGCGATTTCGACCTCAACCTTGAGGGATGGCACCACTGGACACATGCCGAGGCCACCGCACTCTTCCAAACTGAAGGCAAAAAAGCGGAACCCATCGTCGGGAAAAAAGCCGTTTATATCAAGATCAGTAAGGCAGGTGGTGCTATCTGGCATATCCAATTCTATCAGCAACCCTTTACGTTGGAAAAAGGCACCACCTATACCTACAATTTGTGGGCAAAAAGCGAAAAGCCGAGGACTGTCGTAATGCGCATTCTTCATCAGGGAGCTCCGTGGAATGAATATGCGAGGCAGACAATCAATCTGTCTGAAGCATGGAAAGAATTCTTCATCACGTTCAAAATGACAGTAGATGATGTGAATTCGCGCGCTGGCATAATCATGGGCGGACAAAAAGTCGATGTCTGGCTCGATCATATCCGTCTCTACGAAGGCGAGTTCGTCAGCGATATTGAGGACGGGCAACCACAAGCTGTTGACCCTTCAGATAAACTCACAACCACATGGGCAGCCCTCAGAAGCCCGTAGGACGGCTCAAAATCCCAACCATTTCTCTAACCTCACTGGTCTTTCCCGCCTCCACGGAACCTTTTCTCTATGCGAACCATTTCAATACACCAAACACCTGCTGACTGCTGATTGCTGACCGCTGACAGCCCTATACCATTTCCCTTGCATATACACCCAAAACGATATATAATATACATCAGTGTCGGATGGAAGCAGCGAGCATTACGCTCTTAACGGAAGAATGCATTATACATCATGGGTTGTATACCCAGGAGGTGGACTATGAAATTCGATCTATTCCTTACACTCGCCTGTGCCGTTATCATAATCTTCGCGTCGGCGTACACGCACACAGCATACGCCCAATCCATTGAAGACGGGTTGGGAGGGCATTGGACCTTTGATGAGAGCGATACGAACGCTGACGTAGCCAAAGATGCCCTCGGTGAAAACGATGGAGAGATTAAAGGTGCCCCCGAAATTGTAGAAGGTATTGTTGGGGAGGCACTCAGTTTCAACGGCAAAGAAGATTATGTCGTTATGGGTCCCGCCACTACCGGGCAGAATCTTACCTACGCAATGTGGATTAAACCTGTAGCCCTACCCGACGGGCCGAAAGTCATTATCTGGGACGATGATCCACAAGGCGGGGGCGACTCATGGTTGGAACTCTTGGCGGATGGCACGATACAAACCCAGAGAAATGGCGATGGGTTCGGGGTCTTCAAAACGGATACCCCTGTCGAACCCGGAGAATGGACGCATGTCACCTTTGTCGCCGATGGTGATAGCGATAAAAAGTACCTCTACCTCAATGGTGAACTTGATGCCGAGGCGGATGGAAAGATAAACAGTCGCGACACACGCAGCCACGTCGTCGTCGCAGTCGGACACGACCGCAACGCCTTTATCAAACCCTTATATTTTGAAGGCGAAATCGACGATGTTGCCGTTTACCACCGCGTCTTGGATAAAGCGGAAGTTAAAGAGAATTACCAAATCGCCTTTGATGTTGAACCCGCAGGAAAACTCGCTGCTACATGGGGAGCTATCAAAGCGCGCTAAATCGTTCGTATAGGCGACCGAATCATATCCGGTCGCCTTTCCCTAACGGAGAAGTCTAACACTATGGCAAAGTTATACACTGAAATCCCTCAAAAATTGCAGCAATTCATTGAAAACCAAAAAATCTTTTTCGTCGCAACCGCAACAGCCGACAGCAGAATCAACCTATCTCCAAAGGGGATGGACTCCTTACGCGTCGTTGGTCCGAACCGCGTGATCTGGTTAAACGTAACTGGCAGCGGCAACGAAACCGCCGCACACGTTCAAGAAAACCCCAGAATGACAATTATGTTCACCGCATTTGAGGATGACCCCTTAATCCTGCGAATCTACGGCACAGCGAAGACGATCCACAAAAATGATACCGAATGGCAACAACTCTCTCCGCTACTTCCGTCACTGCCCGGCGCACGGCAAATCTTTGACCTCAACGTTGATCTCGTGCAGACCTCTTGCGGTTTTGCTGTTCCGCTTTATGACTATGTCAGTGAAAGAGAGTATCTAAACACGTGGGCAGAAAAGAAAGGCGAAGAAGGCGTAGAGACATATTGGAAAGAGACTAACCACGTCAGCCTTGATGGAAAACCTACCCACTTCGCTTGAGCGATTGCCAAGGGTAATAACGATCTTTGGGGTTCTCGGTTGTTGGTACGGGGAACCCTCTTAACTTATAACTTATAACTTATAACTTATAACCAACAACCATAAAAACCAACACCTATTACAAAAATGAAATTAGCACGTATCGTTATCATCGCACTCTTTATAACATCCCTATCTGTTGCACACGCCCTGCCACCGGATCCTGAACTCCAAAGCGCAATCCAGACCGCGCGGAAATTCAAAAATCTCAAACCGAGATATACCGCAGATGAAATAACAGAATGTGCAACCGATAGTTTTGTCACCCTCGCGAAAAATTGGCGCAACTTACCCTCAATATATCAACAGGAACTCAAACCCATTTTCCTCCGTCCAGGACTCCCCGGTAGTTTCTTCGGTGAAATCCAACTCTCAGAGCACTTCAACACACCACACTTCAGATTCCACTACACGCGCACCGGACCACATGCCCCACCCCTTGAGGATTTCCATCCACGCAACGGGGTCCCCGATTATGTAGATCGTTGTGCTGATGCGATGGAACGCGCCTATCATGTCCAAATTGATCTGATGGGATTCAAAATCCCATACATCGACTTTTGGGCAGCACAGAACGGCGGCAATCATAAATATGATGTCTATATCTTTACCTTCCCTGCCCTCGGTATCACGACTGCTGACTGGTTTGAAGGACGTGTCCTATCCACTGCATTGACAGTTGCCCCGTATTTCATGATTAATTCCCGTATCTACGATTACGTCGGAAAAATGGAAGGACTTCGTTATTTGGAGACAACCTGCACCCACGAATTCCTGCACGGGGTCCAATTCGGATACAATGCCTATATGCCGACGTGGTTTATGGAAGCTTCTGCAACCTGGATAGAAGTCATAACCTATGATGGTGGGGAAATTGATGATGGCGATACCCTCCCCGATCCAGATGAACCCAACGAGACCAACGCCTATAACTACTATATCCATCAGCTCCGTCGTTGGTTTCTAATACCAGATATCTCACTTGAAAGCCGCATCGGCGACCACGAATACGGATCCGTTATCTGGACGCTCTATATGACTGAACGGTTCGGCTACGATATCGTCCGTCAGTTTTATGGAAACACCACCGACGGAAGTTATCGGGAAATGGGGAATTTCTACGATGTCTTTATTGATAACGGCACAACCCTCGCTGAGGCGTTCAAGACCTTTACCGTATGGAACTATTTTACGCATACCCGCGCCAATACAACCACCGAGATAAAGGGCTACAAAAACGCCCACCGTTTTCCGCCGGTCGCCATTCATCCAAACGATGTTCACACCAACTATCCAGTCCGCGCAGATTTTGATTCGGAGGCGATGCCTGAGCATTTTTCGGCGCGGTACATCGTTTTCCGTCCATCAGGAACTACGCCCGAATTCGCAATCAAAATTGACGGCGCAGATCTCGCCCCAGTAGACCTCCGTCGCCTACCCCTTGAAGATCAGGATGACATTCGGAGCGAGCTCCAACGACACAACGGTACAGGTTTGCGCGGATGGGCTGCCAAATTCATTGTGAAGAAACGCAATGGCACGACTGAAATCAGAGAGGCGTTCACCTATCAACGTTCTCAGGAAGCGCAGATGACATTCGAGGATTTCGGCGGCGACATTCAGGAGATTACCCTCGTTCTCATTAATATGCATCCCGATGTCGAGCGCGTCATAATTCCGGGTGGAAGTTTCGGCGGTTCTGTCAGCTATATCGCAGGCGCACCCCCGGCGGGAAGGCTGTCAAACGCCCAAGTCTCTCAAGGTTCTAACGGACCCCTTCTGACGTGGCACATCGATGATCCAACCGGCATTCGGGAAGTCGCAATCGTCCGAAAACGCTATATGTCACAGAGTGAGACAGATGTTCCCCAACCCTTTCAAAGCCCGGATGAAGTCCTCGGTGCCGCTGACCGCAACAATAACGGCATTCCTGACGACGATATAACCGTTGTCGGACGCGTAGATGGCACACAAACGCAATTTGAGGACACAACTGTCTTTGAGGGTATTGATGTCAACAGTGAGTTCTTTGACCCGAATAGTTTACACTACTACTATGCCATTGTCCCTGTTGACGCTATGGGACTTATGGGTACACCCAGCATCGTGCCGGACAGTATCGTTCCCAGCGTGGATACGGCAAACGGTGCCCCTGCTTTCTTTATTAACACACAACCTCACGGCACGGGGGAGTGGCATGTTGAAGTACAAAGCACGCATCCCTTACAGAGCGCACCTTCCCTGACGGTGGAAGGTCCTGACAACAATGGATATACCGTCTTTTTGACGCAAGCCACCGAAACAAAGTGGCTTGGAACGCTCCAGACTCATGGATTCCCACCGACAGGTATCTATCTCTATAAGATTCGTGGACAGACACCTGCTGGTGTAACCGGCACCCGAATCTGGCAAGGGCAGATCTTCAGTTACGTCGCCAGTCATACGAACCGAAATGTCACAGTCGCACCAAACCCGCTTCACGCCGGACAAGGCACACATCTAACCTTCTATCCGAAGGGCTTAACCGTCGAAATCTACGACGCTTCGGGAAATTTAATTAAAGTGCTAAACAACGCTTCGCAGTGGGATTGCACAAACGCACGCGGCGAAATGGTCTGCACCGGACTCTACTTCTTCCGAGCGACCGATGGAAACGGCTACCAAAGCACCGGCAAATTCTGTATAGTGAAATAGTTGTCAGCGAAACCTCTTTTGTAGCGCAAACTGTTAGTTTGCGGACACACATATTTTCGCACCTTACTATAAAACCAAAAGTCAGTTATGATAAAAACATTATATCCTCATTTCATTATTTTTATTCTACTGTTTCTCGCGAGTTGTGGCGATGAAGGACTCGTTGACCCGCACGGCGAAACCACGCTCCCCGCACCCGATACTGGAGACTTCCGAGCCATTGACTTCCCAACGGCTACAGGTTCCGCATGGACCTATCTCAACGTTGACACTAATCAGGAATTCACGCTCCGCGTCGAAGGCACGCGCGATATCAGTGGAACAACGCATCGGCAGATGACCGTCAGCGCAATTACAACTGACGATCCAAACGAATTGACCCTTGACACTGTTGATCACTTAGCAGCCAATGCGTATTACTTTCGGTTGGACACCGACTTTTACGACGTATTTCCGTTTCCGGTATTAGCAACTTACTTTTTCAAGACCTCAGATGCACTCATAGAATCTGCTTTTGATATCTACCTTCCCGTTGAGAATCCCGTGTTTCACGCCAAACACTTTCCACCGCGTCGGCTCTGGGATTTTCCACTGGAAGTTGGGAAGCAGTGGACTGTTTTTGAGAAAACCGCCGGGACACACGTCAGTGTCACACGTTATGTAGTAGAGAAAAATGTACCGATTACCGTTCCCGCTGGCAGTTACACGACTTATATCGTTCAAGAAGAGGTAACTTACGCAGATAGCGAAGATCCATCGATTTTCTTGATTAGTCCACCCGCAATCTATTGGGTCGCACCATCGGTTGGGATCGTCCAATACCGGTACAACCGTTATCGCGCCACCGATGCATTCTCCGCACAAACCTTCGCACTCAAAAACGTGCATATACCAGAGCCAATTACGGATTAGGTCCCTATCTAATGAACAGTCTTCAGCCATTAGCGATCAGCCATCAGCGGTCAGCATTGTCCCGCAAGTCCACCCGCAACTTGCAGAGCCGTCAGCAGAGCGTTGTGGCAGTTGCGGACGTTAGTGTCAGTGATAAAGATCTCTTTGCTGATAGCCGACAGCCGACAGCCGACAGCCACTTATCCCATCGCAATATCCCCATTACCATCATCGGCGGCGGCATACACGGCATATCCATCGCCATTCGGCTCCTCCGCGAAGTGCCTACGGCAGCGAGACATCTCGCCATCGTCGATCGACACCCGCAACCCCTCACCCAATGGCGGCGTAAAACAGAACGCCAAGGCATGACCTTTCTCCGTTCTCCGGCTGTCCATCATATCACCCCTGATGCACTCGGTATCGTCGAATACGCCGAACACCACAATCGAATATCTGAGTTAGCACCCCCCTATTCCCAACCCTCTACACAACTTTTTTGGGAATTCTGTGGGGATATGCTTACTGAACTTGCGCAACATCGAATCTATCATCAGTTTGAAGTCGCGAAATTACGGTGGGACAAAGGTGCAGGCAAATTTCCATTCCGCCTCATCTCAAAGGACGGCGATGGATTTCGGAGCCGTTGCGTTATTCTGGCAATTGGTGCTGACGATTGCGCCTATGTGCCACCAGAGTTCGTCCGATGGCAGTGCCAATATCCCCACAGCGTATTGCACGCCTCCGAATTTAATGTAGATTCCGCAAATACATTCTCACACCCCTCGGTAGGTGCGATTTCTAACCTCACCGCCCCGGTAGGTGCGGTTTCTAACCGCACCGATGCGAAGTGTGAAATTAATTCTAAAATCTACTATAATGTAGATTGTCAGGATGGACGAGACAATGAAAAATCTTTTGTTATCGTCGGGGGTGGGCTAACAGCAGGGACGCTTGCAAAAAGTCTCAGCGAACGCGGGCATAGCGTAGCACTCATTGCTCGGAAGCAGCTAAGGACAGAACAATTCGATTTTCCGCCGATGTGGTTAGGTCCCAAAGCACTCGCTGAGTTCGCGGATGAGACGGATTTTCAGCGGCGTTACGAAATAATTCAGCAAAGCAGAGGGGAAGGAAGCATTACGCCCGACATTATGGAGGCACTGATGGATGCCACAAACATTAAGATTTATCCTGAGACCCATATCCAGAATATCGTTTCGGTGGACGGAAAGAGTCCACCAGAGCGACTAAAGGTTGAAACAAATCGCGGAGACCTGCTGACGGTCTCACGTGTTATCCTGGCAACCGGGTATCAATTCAATCTCTGCCGCTACGGGTTTTTGAGAGAATTAATCGCCCAGCATCAAGTCCCACTTGTCCGTGGATTGCCACGCCTTGATACTGATTTACAACTCTATCCTGTTGAAAATCTATTCGGTTCCGGTACTATTGCACAACTTCAAATAGGCCCCGCTGCCAGCAACATCGCCGGAGCAAATCTCGCTTACGAACGTCTCCGCCAAAAGTTGCTTGCACACGTATAGGAATGACTTCCAGAAGAAGTATTAAGATAAGCAGACACTGAAAATCAGACGGCTCTAACCAGTATCTTTCGCTGGACAAAATTCACAGAAGCCAATAAAATACTGCAAATCGATTTTATAACTTCAAGAGGATTGATAAATTGATACGTTTCTCAAATCCTAGTTCAGATATCAATAATCTCATAAGAATATTCTACGAAAT
>VXZL01000660.1 GCA_009845505.1 Candidatus Poribacteria bacterium
GGATTACGACTTGGGGTGAGTCACACGGTGGTGCTGTCGGCGTTGTCGTTGATGGATGCCCACCACAGATTGACCTTGATGTGTCCGCAATACAATTTGAGATGAATCGCCGGAAACCTGGACAGAGTCACCTCACGACCCCGCGTCAGGAAGGCGATGCTGTTGAAATACTTTCGGGTGTCTTTGAAGGCAAGACGCTCGGCACGCCCATCTCTATGCTGGTGTGGAACAAGAACGCCCGTCCGTCAGACTACCAACACCTGAAAGACCTTTACCGACCTTCACACGCCGATTTTACGTATCAAGAGAAATACGGTATCAGAAACTGGCAAGGCGGCGGTAGAGCGAGCGCACGTGAAACTATCGGACGCGTCGCAGCTGGGGCAATTGCGAAGCAGATCTTGCGTGAGAAAGCGGAAACGGAGGTGCTCGCTTACGTCAAACAGATCCATACACTCGCGGCTGAAGTCGATACGGACACGGTAACGCTTGAACAGGTTGAAGCGAGTCCAGTTCGCTGTCCTGACCCTATTGTGAGCCCAAAAATGGCGGAGCGGATTGACCAAGCGCGGCGCGACCGAGATTCCCTTGGCGGCATCATTGAGTCGGTTGCTCGCAACGTTCCGGTTGGACTTGGCGAACCGATCTTCGATAAACTCAAGGCGGATCTGGCGAAGGCGATGATGTCTCTACCGGCAACGATGGGTTTCCAAATCGGTTCCGGCTTTGATGGGATCACGATGACAGGCTCTGAACACAACGATCCTTTTTATCTCGAAAAGGCGGGTGAGACGACGCGGGTTCGGACGCGTACGAACAATTCGGGCGGCACACAAGGCGGTATTTCAAACGGCGAGAACATTGTGTTCCAAGTCGCTTTCAAACCGACAGCAACGATTGGGAAGCCGCAACAGACGGTGGATGTACAGGGTAACGAAGTGACGTTGGAGGCAAGCGGACGACATGATCCGTGTGTGCTGGTGCGCGCGCCTGCGATTGTGGAGGCAATGGCAGCACTTGTGCTGACAGATCATCTGCTCCGGCATCGTGCGAAGTCTTGATAGCAATCAGCAGCTGGTGGAATAATGGAAACCATAAAGCCGAAAACCAAAAGGGTCTCGCCTGACGAAACGTTAGAGACCTGCGCGAGACGGATTATCGTGGATTATTTCCGCAAAATGATGTCCTATAAAGAGGGTGCCGAAGACGGAACCGACATTGAATTCGTCCACGATATGCGCGTCACCTCTCGTCGTCTGCGTGCCGCAATGGACAATTTTGCCGACTGCTTTCGAGAAAGACCGTTCAAAAAACACTACAAAAAAGTAAAAGCGATAACTCGGACGATGGGGTCCGTCCGCGATCTGGATGTGCTTATCGCCCGTTTTCAGAGAGAAGTGAACACTTTGTCTGAGGTAGAACAGACGGATATCCACAGACTCATTGAACATTTACAGCATGAACGAGAAGTTGCCCGAAAGCCGATGCTAACGCTCTTTGCGGAACTTGAAGAATCCGATTTTGAAACAAAATTTTTGAAATTCTTTGACGGAGAAAGCGTCTTACCTGATGTAGGAGCATAGAGATGGCGAAAGTGCATAAACTCACCGGCGTTGAACCGCTCCGCAGCTACCGCGAAAATGCACGAACAATTCTTCCACAGAAAGTTGAAGAAGTTTGGACATGGGAGCCGTTCATTCGGGATGCATCCAGGCGCGAAGAACTTCATAACATGCGGATTTCGATTAAACGCCTTCGGTATACAATGGAGATTTTTCACGTTGCGTATACTGTTCCAAAAGAGGGTTTTGAGGAAACTGCAGTAATTTGTGGCAAACGTTTCTCGGAATTCCTTGCTGTCATCGTTGACTTACAGGAGATACTCGGCGATGTCCATGACGCTGATGTTGTCTTGGATGTTTTAACCGATGATACGCAGCGGACGGCGGAGAACGTTTTAGCACCGGGTGTTGCTACGCTTATCGCCCGAACAAGGAAGACTCGGAAAGCGGATTATGAAACATTTCTGAAAAAGTGGGAGCATCTATCAGCGACGGGTATCAAACAGAAATTATTAGCGTTTTTAGGAGAATAGCAGTTAGCAAAGAGGCTATCAGCGGTCAGCGGTCAGCAAAGACTTTCAAAGGACATCTTTCTTTTCATAAAGAGACATTCTTGGAGAAATACTGACTGCTGAAAGTGGAGCGAAGCGGAACGTCCTAATTGCTGACAGCCATAAAAAAGGAGATTCTTGTATGGGCGCGAATGTTATCGGTGTGGATATGGGAGGTACCAAGATTCTATCTGCTGTTATTGATGCAGAGGGGCAGATCTTGGGGACAGCCAAAGTACCAACCAAAGCGGACAAAGGGGCATCCGAGGTGATTGATCGGATTGCCGACTGTATCCGCAAGGCTATTGACAAATCAGGCGTTGCCTCCGATTCAATTCAGGCGGTCGGTATTGGCGCGCCCGGACCCTTGGATCCTGCGACAGGCGTTGTCATTTTCGCGCCGAACCTCGGTTGGAGAGATGTTCCCCTGAAGGCTGAGCTCGAAGCACGGGTCGGTTTTCCGACGTTTGTTGACAACGATGTGAACGTGGGTACACTCGGTGAACACGTGTTCGGGGCAGGTAGGGGTGTTCAGAACGTTGTCGGGATTTTTGTAGGCACCGGTATTGGGGGCGGCATTATTTTAAACGGCGAGTTGTTCCACGGTGCGAGCAAGACTGCGGGTGAAGTTGGACATATTATTGTCAAAGCCGGTGGACCCCGATGTGGCTGCGGCACGCGTGGATGCTTGGAAGCCATCGCCAGTCGGACGGCGATGACGAAGCAATTCCAGAAGGCTATTGTGAAAAAAAAGAAAAAGAGTGTGATTTCTAAACTCACCGATGGCGACCTTGGGGCTATTCGGAGCGGGGTTTTGGCAAAGGCGATTCGCTTAAACGATAAGTTAACCCTGAAGGTTTTCAAAAAAGTGACAAAGTATCTTGGGATTGGTATCGGTTCGATTGTAAATTTTTTGAACCCAGAGATGATTGTATTGGGTGGAGGTGTCGTTGAGGCACTCGACGACACATTCTTGGATGATATTCGCGCTGCTGCGAAGAAATACTCGCTTCCTAATACGCTGGACGGGGTCCAGATTGTCCGGGCAGAGTTGGGTGATAATTCCGGTATTCTTGGCGCAGCGGCACTCGCGCGACAGCGGTCCGACAACTGATGACTATTCAGGGAGGGTGCTTCTATGTTAGTAGATGATAACAGAGAAGAACATCGGATGATAATTTTTGGTAACGATAGTCGCCTTGTTCAAGAGCGGTTGATCACTGACAATGACACAAAGCGGGACGGCATTCTGGCACAGAAGGTCCATGAGGATTCCTATACCGTCACGTTGTATGTGTTGTTGAAGGATTACGGTCTCGCACCGGTCTTTCGGATCAAACCGCGCATTCGGTTCCATCGCTCTAACTACGATAACCTCTCTTCAAGTGCACCGCTCCGATATAGTCTTGATGACATCATCCATTTCGCTGAGCTGAAACGTGGTGTTGATTTGACGGAAAAGATTGACGATGTTAAACTCGCGGAGATCCTCGGTGATGCACCAGCACTCAAGGATATAGCGGATGATGTGGCGTTGCAACTCGTTTCGCAGCGTGATGTCTCGCTACGGAATCCCCCTTTCAAAACCAAAACCAAGGTTTTTGGGAAGAGCGAAGATGAGGGGGTAGAAGAGGGGGGTATCCCTATCGGCACATTCCTTGATGCGCTCAATCAACCCAAACGAACTGAGCAAATTTTTAAGCGGTTTGCGCGCGGCAGCGAGTTTGCGCGCGATTTGCGAGAGGCTTTGGCACCCTACGAAGACTTTGAATTTCGATTTGGGCTTTATTCGCGGTATGAACGGCGGGATTGCATCTTAGCGAATGGTGATTCCGAGACCAGTGGAAACTACCGAGCGACTTTCGATCCGTGGACGGCACTCGGTTATATCCGAACGAGTGGCGATACGCAACAGTTCCAAATCCTTGCACACGAACGCGGTACCCGATGGGAACACAAAATTATGTTGGAGGAGTTAGATGCCGCGACGCTCGAACGCCTTGCCACAGAAATCCCAGGACTCCGCCGCCAGTACCTGATTGGACGTGTCTTATCTAAGAGCCAGACCGCCTTGACACGCTTGGCTGAACTTCGCGAATCGCAGCTAAACCTTACAAAGGATTTGCACACTGGCTATACACTCCATCTCGAAATACCGGTTCCTGAAAGGCGGTTTTCCGTCATAGAACATCGTCGCAAGTTGCGCGAGATATTTAACGGTAGTGGTGCTTATCGCCTCCATGCATTGAATGGTGAATTTGTGGAGAGACATCATAACATGGCAAAGGGTGTCCGAGATGGTATCGTTTGGACTTTGGATTCGGTTGATTTGTTCACAGGACAACCGCCTTTAGAGGAGAGAGATGAGGGGTTTCTTATCATCAAGACACCCCATCAAAACAAGTTCGTCGTTCGTTCCGCTGGGGAACTGCGGGAACGTCTCCCTAAAAATGGGTTTGAAAAGTGTTGGAATGAGGCTGTTGATGTAGGCGGTTATGCAATTCTCAGTCGGATGAGTGGTAGAGTTTATGCCGTAAACTATGGAAGGCGGAGTACGGGAAGTATCCATGAGGGTAATATCACCCAGGAAGGGACTGAACACTATCTCTCGATTGAATACTTAGGGGTAGAGTCTGGGCGTGTTGGAAGTTCGCTCTTCGGGGTGCCAACCCACGCGCAACGCACCTTCTTCGATAGGCTTTTTAATAGGCAACCGGTACCGCCATTCTTTAATCAACTGATGCAGACTGAGACACAGATCATCGCTGAGATGAAGACGTTGGCGCGGCATTGTAAAGAGAAATTGGCGATTAGCAATTAGGTCGCTGCGCTTTCAGCAATCAGTTAAGTCGTAAAAACCTCTTTGCTGACCGCTGATGGCTGATGGCTGACTGCAAGAAAAAGGGAGATATTTGGTGGAAAATCGAAAAAAAGTCCTTATCACCGGTGCATCTGGCTATATTGCTGGACGGATGCTCTCGGAATTTCGCGAACGCTATGAACTCGTGCTATTAGACGTGAAAACGACGAATCGGCAGGGAGAAGCGGTCGAAGGTATTCAGATTGCTGAGCTCACTAACCCTGACCGAGATGCCTATAGACACCATTTTGAAGGCGTTGACGCAGTTGTCCACTGTGCCTTCAAAGGGGGCAGTTTTGAGAATGAACTCGCCAACGTTCAGATGGCATACAACCTCTATCAAACCTGTGTTGAGACGGATGTCCGACGCGTTGTCGTCTGTAGTTCCAACCACGCCGCCGACTATTATGAACGGCTGATATGGGCAGATAAGTGGGATGTGGTGACGCCAGAGATGCGTCCGCTCTCGGATAACTTCTACGGATGGGCAAAAGAGGCGTATGAACACCTTGGCTTTGTTTTCGCGACGGGGCATGTTGACGGTAAGAAGTTGCAGAATATCCAACTCCGTATCGGGGGACCGCGAGAGACCGACATGGCAAACTCTTCAGCAGATGATTTAAAAGCCATGCACCGCGGACTCGGGGCGTATTTGAGCATCCGGGATCAGGTTCAACTCTTTGTCAAGAGCATTGAGACGGAAAACATAGAGGACGAGAACGGGATTCCGTTCCAGATTTTCTACGGTATTAGTGACAATTCGCATAAGTTCTGGAGTATCACCAATGCCCGGAAAGTGATAGGCTATGCCCCAGAGGACGACAGTCAACTCCGTTTTGCTGATCGGTTGGCGGAATTGTTAAAGGAAGCGAGATAACGCTATCATCGGAGCAGGGGAAACACAATGGCATTCAGCGATTTCAAAGCAATTTCTGAGGTTCTGGAGAAATTTAGGATTGTATATACAGAAAAAGACTTTTTTACCGTTGAGGTGCCCTTAAATCCTTCAGAGCAATTTCTCCAAGACTTTGAGTTTTGCAGACAGCACATTGATGTCTTCGCGTCTGAGGCAGCGCGCTGTGAAGTTATTATTTTTCCGATTCTAAAGGAAATCTACAAAGGATATGCTGACACCTACGCGCTTTGGATACAGAAACCTATCACCTACGATGAAATTTTGAACGGAACACCTGATTACTTAATCTCAACAAAATCTGAATTAGGTAGGCCTGTCGTTGGAACGCCTTTGATCCTGCTGGCGGAAGCGAAGAAAAACGATTTTGAACAAGGTTGGGGACAATGTTTGGCTGAATTGGTAGCTGCCCAAAAGATAAACGATGATCCAGAATTTCCGGTTTACGGGGTTGTGAGTGATGGTATATCCTGGCAATTCGGATGCCTTATTGGCGATGTTTTTACGCAGAACCGCACAAATTTTGGGGTTGATAACTTGCCTGTGCTCTTTGGTGCCATTAATGCTGTATTTAAAGCAGCACTGCGGACATCGTACTAAGCCGAGGAAGGTGGTTTTTGTATCACCGGAATGACATAACTCTGAATCTGCACGCCCTTAATCGCTTCTGTTTCTGCCCGCGGTTCTGGCACTTGACGATGATCAAATACAACATAGTACCCCTCCGCGGCACCTTCCAATTGGAGGTATGCCGCAAGTTGTTTTTTGCCTGCCTGATACGACCGAGGCCCCTCCCATATTTTTGTCTCAACGATATATTTTCGGGTGTTGTGGAAGATAACGAGTCACTGCAGGTTGGAATGCTTGCGTGATGCAATAGTGATAAATCGGATTGAGGATTTCACAACGGCCGTCAGCACCTTTTGTAATGACCCCGTAAATGGCAAGTTCGTTCATGAGTTCATTGTAAGGATTAAACATTGGTGCTTGTTCGTAGGAAGCAATTTTCATAAGAAGTGCTTCAAACCGTCTATCCTTACGGACATTCGTCAGAAGGTGTTCAATATTTGTGTTCCGTTCGTGAATAAGTTGTCTGTGTGCCGTTGCGAAGTGGGGCATCATAATCGTCTCGTGTTTCGGGGTGTGCATCTCCGCAGTGAGAATTTGTGCCAATCGATTAACAAGATAGGGCTGCCCGGCGGTCTGCCGGTGGAGGGATTGGATGACATCGGGCGCGATCACTTGTCCGACTTCATCTGTATATTGTCCAAACAGTTCCTGTACCTGATCAAACGTGAAGTTGGGTAAATGAAATTCATCTTGGATGTTGAACGGCGAAATGGATCTGTCGTAATCCAGCTGCGTGATGTCTTTAACACCGATAATGCCAACACTATGCGGACATCGCGTCCTGCCGGAGAGATAGATTTCGCGAAGTACGCGAAGAAACCCTTTCACTGCACTACGCGGAATAGCATCAAACTCGTCAATGATGAGGACGATCCGTTGATCCTTTAAAACCTTTCCTAATGCTCTGAGAAACGTTCGCAGAGAGAGTTGATTCGTGAGGTGTGTAGTTTCCAATAGGTGCCTTATGGTATCAGGCGGGGTCTGTCGGCGTTCTTGAAAAACATCTGTGATTTTCTCATGGATATCACCGGTGAGGCCATCGTAAAACTCTAAAGGGGTGCAGTCTTCGTACACCTCAAAATTGAGTTGAATGGGGAAATAGGTCGGATCTGTGGTGGTGAGTTTTTCGAGTGCTAATTGGAAGAAGGTGGTTTTGCCGGTCTGCCGAGGCGCGAAAAGAACAATATACTTCCCCTCTTTGACGCGCCTGATAAAGTCGGCACCCTCCACTGTTCGAGGGACGAGGTAGTTATCTTCAGGATAGAGGCGGCCTTGGGTTCCGAAGCGTCGCGTTTTTTTCGGCATGTCGTTAGCCTCTTCAAGGGGTGTGTTTCTGTTTAATTTCGTCTATGTTAACGTGAGGCGTTTACGTTATGCGTGAACCGCTTGACGAACCGCATCGCATAAGTGCCTGAGCCGTTGGAGTTATTAGGGTGTCCGTGAAAAACTTCTGTTTTTAACCATTATATATGCCTCGTTGGAATTTTTCAAACGAAAATGAACAGTTGATTCTATTTTCATGGAGCGACTCTATCACGGTTTTTTAGATACGGCGTGAGGTATTCTTGAAGTTGGAGGCGTGCATTGCGGAGATGTGATTTGATAGTCCCTTCGGATTTTTTGAGGCGGACGGCGATGTTTTTGATGGGAAATTCGTGAAAGTAGTAGAGGCGAAAGACTTGTTTGCGGATGAGGGTGAGCTGCTCGATGGCAGCCCGGAGATATTCTCGAAGTTCTTGATTCACGATGTCCTGACATGGGGAGGGATACGTGTCAGTGATACAGCGTTCCGCGACAGTGTGCAGTGGTTCGATAGCATCCGCTTTCTTCTGTTTTCGGAAATAATCAATACAGGCGTTTTCGGCGATGCGGTAGAGCCATGAGGCGAAGGTGGAATTGCCACGGAAGGTATGGATAGCGCGAAACGTTTTGAGCCATGTTTCTTGTGTGAGATCTTTAGCGGTTTCGGGGTTTCTGACATTTCCAAGTATGTGATTGTAGACGCGGCGTTGATATCTGACAACGAGCGGACCGAAGGCTTCAGTGTCACCGCGTTGGGTGCGATAAGCTGCTTTTCGTCTGTGTATGTCATTCTGAAGGTGCTTTCTCCACCTTGATGGTGTTTTCGAGTGGAATGTGAATAGGTTTCTCTTGTGTACCTATCTCTATTTCGTAGGATTCTACACGACAGACGTTTATCTGTGTACCGACTTTGAGAAAACTTTCAAACCACCAGGCGTTCTCACCTATGATGTGAAACGTGTATATTTTTCCTTGTGGTGTATGTCCCGTGATACGCACGTTTTCTGTGTTCACGCGGTATCTCTCAGAGATTGTGAGCGTAATTTCTACTTTCATAAAGACTCCGAAAATATGATTTTCATCCTTTTACTGTTTATTTGATGGGTAAGATTCGTTCATTAGTGTTGACGGTGATGCATCGTCGGGGTATGTGTTAAGCACACGATATATCCAAACATAGTCAATCCCATTTAACCTGACGACATGTTCCAATTCACGGGGGATATCTCTCTGAAGCTGCAAAGCGGAAGAGGGTGTGCCTGTTTCAGGATGAGAATCTATAGCAGTGCCTTGAATTTGTCTACCGCGTACGTACTCTACATCGTAGTCGAAATTAATGTTGCGCGGGAGTGTTTCGCTGTTGCTTCGCCTCCATGTTTTCCCGACGAAATACCTCTTAAGGTTATTACTAAACCGACTCACTCGCACCTGTAGGTGTTGTGCATCTGGCTTAGCATTGAGATAAGCAGCGGCGATATCCAAGCCGACCCCACCGCCGACGCTAGTATTTTTGGCAACCCATTCACTTGGTAAAAGCGGAAAATGATATGTAGCATAGTAGGGATGGAGTTTCAATATCGGCAGGGTTTGTAAAATAACAACAACGATAAAAAAAAGAAAATGTAGATATTTCTTTGGGATGGCCTGTATGAGGTAAGTTACACCCATTGCCGAGAGAACACTCATAGCAGGTAAACAGATTACGAGGTACCGGGCGATTTTCTTTGCAACCAGACTCAATCCTGCGGTATAGAAGATCACGAAAAGTAAGAGAACTACTGTGATACGAAAAGTTTTTTTGTCCTGATGTCTTTGCTGCCATGCCCCGGACAATGCTAAAACGGTGAGTGGTAACGTTAATGGGGTACTCCAAACGAATCCCATTACCAAGTAATAGAGAAACCCCGGATTATAACGAATTTCCCCTAAAAAACGTTTTGGCAATTCATGTGCCTCTGTGAAGGCTTCATACATCCGTTCAAAGACATAACCCGCCGCGGCAAACGAGATCCCAACAATCAAAAGTAATCCACATCCCAGT
>VXZL01000654.1 GCA_009845505.1 Candidatus Poribacteria bacterium
AGAACCGGTCTGTCAAACCGCTTCTGCCTAATTTTGTTACCCTTAAAACCGAAAAACACAATCTACTTCAATAATTTTAAACACATCACTTCCAAAGCCAAGGTGGCGTTTGTGTTTGTATTTTCGATAAGGGATTTGGTATCAAAAACGATCTGGATGGCTTGTTGGATACGCAGATGAGAATAATGGGGAACAAGTGTTTGGAGCTCTTCAACGGAATGAATATGTGTTATTAATTCGAGTGGTGCGCCTTGTTGCAAAAAAAGTAAGTCGCGATACCATGTGACCAAACTATCTAAAGTTTCAGGATTATCTTTGAAGTTCTCGGCGAGCCTAAAAGCAGCCAATAAATCCGTCTCCTTGAGGATCTCAGGGATTTCTTCGGTAAGTGCACCCCCCTTTTCAAGTTGGGTGATTGCTTTTCCAATTGCCCCGCCTGCGGCAATTGCAAGTGTTGTCGCCTGCTCCGGCGTGACTGAAAATCTATCCGTCAAAACCGCTACTAATTCCTGCGTCGGCATCGGGTGAAATTGGAGGATCTGACAACGAGAACGCGTCGTTGGCAGCAGTACTTGAATGTTCGACGTAAGCAGAATCAAAACAGAAGAGGCAGGCGGCTCCTCAAGCGTTTTAATCAGGCAGTTCTCTGCTTCCGCATTCATCCGCTCCACTTCCGTCAAGATGTAAACCTTCCGACTCGCTTCAAGCGGCTCGTAGATAATCTGTTTTTGCAACTCCCGAATTTGTCCTATCCGCAGTAGGCTGCCTTCAGGTAGGATGAACTGTAGATCTGGATGGTTTCCAGAATCCACTTTCCGACAAGCGAGACATGTTCCGCATACCGTAGGGGGCTGTGCGTCTTGTTGGCAGAAGATCAGCTGTGCGAAATAGCGAGCGACCATCTCTTTTCCAACACCCGTTCGTCCGACAAAAAGATATGCCCCCGCGATACGATCCGATGCCACGGTTCGCTGGAGTTGTTCAATAATATGTTGATGTCCAATGACTGGGTTTTGCATTTTTCCTTCCAAAAAGGGAGAAGCACCTGCAATTCGGAAACCGCGCTTACCATGCGTAATCTTGATATTCGGCTAAGACCTCGGCGTGGACAACATCTGGAGACTGCGTAGCATCTATCAGTTTGACGCGATGTGGGTTCGCCTTCGCAACAGATAGATATCCTTCGCGAACTTTACGATGCAATTCCAACGCCTCTCTGTCCAGACGGTCACGATGCGCCCCCCCTTGCTGTTGGCGTGATAGTCCGATCTCAGGGGGCAGATCGAGAATAAAGGTGATGTCAGGGGTCAACCCACCCGTGGCAATGCGATTTAACTGGTGAATAAACGCCAGATCAATGCCGCCACGGTAGCCTTGATAAGCCACTGAAGCGTCAATAAACCTATCAGATATGACAATTTGGTTCGCTGCCAATGCGGGGTGTATAAGTTCTTGGACGTGTTGTGCCCGTGCGGCAGCGATTAACAACAACTCTGTCATCGGCGTTATGCCTTCGGATGTGAGGAAAATATCGCGAATACGCTCAGCAATAGGCGGGCCACCGGGTTCACGGGTCAGTAGCACATTTGAGCCCAAGGCGGTTGCGAGCCGTTGTGCCTGTGTAGTCTTGCCAGAGCCTTCTACGCCTTCAAATGTAATGAAAATTCCGCGTCGTGCCATATTTCCTCTCTTTAGATAAAAAGCACCCACATCGGATTTTCACCAACTGCGTAGTTTGCAAGTGGCGATAATTTGCCGGTGTCTCGATCAATGCGATAGGTGGCGAGTCTGCCAGAGCCTTGTCCACCGACAAACAGGAAATTGCCTGTTCCGTCAATATTGAAAACGCGCGGCATCGGTTCAGTGTGTTGATGACCGACAGCACTTAATTTGCCGCTCTCTGCATCAATTGTGAATTCTGCGATGCTGTCATGCCCGCGGTTGGAGACATAGAGAAACGTCCCCTGCGGATCAATGTGGATTTGGGCGCAGGTGTTATCTGCCTCAAAATCTGCGGGGAGAGTAGAAAGGTCTTCTTGTAAATCCATCAAGATTCCTGGATGCTCCCCTTCTTGAAGCGTATACGCTGAGACACTGGATCCCTGCTCGTTTGAGAAATAGAGGATTGGCTTGCTCGGATGAAAGCAGAAATGTCGTGGTCCAACCGGCGCACCCGGATTGAGATTCCCAACCGGATTTTGGGCGAGCGTGCCTGTCTCCTCGTCGAAATGAAACTGATAGATAGCATTGCGAGGGACAGTATGCGGGACAAAGGCATACCGGTTTGAGGCATCTGTCTCAATGCAGTGCGCGTGTATATCGGTCTCAACGGTCTGAAGCGGTTCGCCTTGGACAGTTTTATCGTCGCCGATTGCATGAACGGTAACTTTGCCTGCACCGTAATAGGCAGATAATAGGAAATTCCCCGTTTTGTCCGTTGCAATATAACACGTATCGGCATCAAGTTGGACTGTCCGCAAGTGTGAAAGATGTCTCGTCCCTTCATCAATACGGAAACTTGCGATTTCTCGACTCGATCGAAGCCCGGCGTATAAGTAGTTGCCACACGGCGAGAGTGCTAAGGGACCCGGAGAGCCACTAACACCAATATTTTCCTGTAATTCAATACTACCATTAGAGACATCGAATGTATAGATAGCGATTCTGTTTTCTCCTGCTATAGAGAGATAGACGTGCGTTTGCATATTTTTATAATTACCTCTTAAGAAAAAATCTGAAAAATACCGGCGGCACCCATGCCTCCGCCGACACACATTGTTACCATACCGTATTGGTGATTTTGCCTACGCATCTCATTAATCAGGCTTACCGTGAGTTTCGCGCCAGTGCAACCGAGTGGATGTCCCAGAGCGACTGCACCCCCATTGACGTTTACCTTTTCAGTCGGCAATCCCACCTCTTGAATTACAGACAAGGCTTGCACGGCAAATGCTTCGTTGAGTTCTATAATATCTATATCCGCTAAAGTGAGTCCTGCGGATGTGAGTGCCTTTGGGATTGCGGGCACGGGTCCGATCCCCATGATTTCAGGAGGAACACCGGCTGTCGCGTAACTGACGAAACGGACTAAGGGTTCGTAACCTTCCGCTTTCGCGCGTGCCTCAGACATCAGGACGACAGCGGCAGCAGCGTCGCTCATCTGCGAGGCATTACCAGCCGTCACTGTACCGTCTTTATGAAAAACAGGCTTGAGCGATGCCAACGCCTCTGATGAAGTATCCCGACGCGGTCCTTCATCGATATCAAAAACAGTACGCACAGTTTCAGGCGCGCCTTCCGAGTTGAAGTGTGTCTCTTCTATCTTGAGCGGGACAATTTCTTCTTGAAATTTACCTGCGTCAATCGCGGCGATTGCTTTGCAGTGGCTCTGATAAGCATAAGCATCTTGTGCGTCACGAGATATACTATATTTCCGCGCCAGATTTTCAGCCGTCAAACCCATGCTGAGATAGGCATCGGGTGCGTGTTCTATGAGTGCTGGGTTCGGCGAGAGGTTCACACCGAACGGTACCTGACTCATACTCTCTACACCACCAGCGATAACCACCTCAGCACGTCCGGATAGAATCTGCTCAGCACCCATCGTGATTGTTTCTAAACCCGATGCACAGAATCGGTTGATTGTGATGGCAGGCACGGAAACCGGAAACCCAGCGCGTAAACTTGCGATTCGGGCGAGGTTATAGCCTTGCGGTCCCTCGTGTGTGGCGCACCCGATGATAACGTCGTCCACCGCCTCCAGATCGAGTTGTGGGAGTCGCTCGACTGTGCCGCGGAGGGCAGCAGCGGCAAGTTCGTCCGGACGTGTGTTCTTCAGAGCACCTCTACCGGCTTTCCCTACGGCTGTGCGTACAGCGGATACGATGACGGCGTTCGGGATCGTCTGCTTCATTTTCTTCCTCTCTGGAGCGTTGCCTCTATTCTGGCGTGCGTCCCTTGTTCGCCACAAAGACTGAGAAATACCTCGCGTTCCAAGTCAAGCATATACTGTTCGGCAACAAACTGTGGGGCTGAAAGTTTGCCCCCACAGAGGACATACGCTAATCTATTAGCGAGGTGCTGCGTATAGTCATCAATAGCATCCGCTTGTCGAAGTAGATGCGTCTGTAGATGAAGTCGCGTAATCCCTTCCTCACCGAGTACAAACATCTCTGGAGGTTCGGGTTGATGGTAACCCGCTTCGTGCATTGAGAGGACAAGTTGCTTGGCATCGTCAAGATGCGTCTCTTGATTTGACGAGATCGAATCCGTCTGTCGGAGATAACCGAGTTCGACTGCCTCTGCTGCGTTCTGAGAGACCTTCGAGTCTCGGAGTGTGTCAAAAGCCTTATTGACATAAGGAAATAGCGTTTGGACGGGTGCGGGAAGGGTTACACCCTCCAGACAGCGAAGTGCCATCTCCTTCGTACCACCACCAACGGGGATCAGTCCAACGCGGAGTTCAACGAGACCGATGGAACTTTCCGTGAAGGCTTGCACGACATCAGCACCGAAGGCGAGTTCACACCCCCCACCGAGTGCCATGCCCTTTGTCGCTGCCACAACAGGTTTTGATACACTCCGAAGTCTCGTACAAACGTGCTGGAGTTTGCGGACTGTTGCCGAAATTGCGTCCCAATCTTGGTTCTTAGCACGCTCCAGCAGAAGGATAAGGTTGAGTCCGACCGAAAAGTTTTTCGCTTCTGTGGCGACAATCATACCTGCGTAATTGGCTTCTACCTCGTCCAATGCTGCCTCAAACATCTCCAGCGTTCCATCTTCAATGATGTTCAACTTGCTATGCAGTTCAAGTCGGACAATGCCGTCGCCAATGTCTATTAGGCTAGCATCTGCATTGGAAATGATAGGTTTAGCACTTGTTGTTTTTAATATTGACATTCAGTAACTTACCTTCCAACCGCTAACTTGCTAATCTACATCGAAATGATAGACGATTTCATCGAAGCGGTCGGCTGCGAACGTGAATAAAAAAATTAGATTCTCGGTCCCGGTGCAACGGAGCGAATGCTTGGCATTAGCGGGTATGAAAACGGATGCCCCCGCACTGAGCGATGCCTCACAATCCTCTACTGTTACATACCCGGAACCGCTGATAACATAATACGTCTCTTCGGGTTCATGATAATGAAGGGGAAGTAGGGTTCCGGGAGCCATCTCTGCTATGCCAGTAGACAGCCGACCACTCGGTCCGCGTTCACCGGATATAAGGATTTTCCAACGGATCGGACTCTTGGCAGCGAGGTCTGGATCGTCCCAAGTTTCCCAATCAAGTTCTGATTGGTTGAGGATAATCGGTTTCTGTTGACTCATGACACACACTCCGATAACCAGAGGAGGACTCATTATTTTTAGAGCCGAGATCTCTGGCAAAATTATAGGTTAGCGACTTAACGCTTCCAATTCAATACGAAAACGCTCCTCACAGGCAGCAAGCAGGTCTTCAATGACTTTCTCTGTAGTCCCAGCCTCAGCAACAAGGGTTTTCATCTGCTCTACTGCAAAAGACGGGACATGGCTAAAACAGTTCTGAGAAGACTTGTCGAGATGATTCCCAACGTTTAAACTCAACACTAACAAAAGGGCATGTTCCAATCTTTCGATGCGCGCGTCGCGCGCTTTAAGTTCTTCCAACATATCCATTTGGATGCCTCTGTGTTATCCTGTTACAGCACCTTGAGAAGCAGAAGATACAGCGTTTGCGTACTTCGCCATGACACCGCGGGTATAACGCGGTTCAGGGGGTGTCCACTGCTCAAAACGTGCCTGAATTTCCGCGTCGGAGAGTTGAACGTCAAGCTTGCGTGCCTTAGCATCAATGACGATTTCATCTCCCTCTTGGATGATAGCAAGGGGCCCGCCCTTTGCCGCTTCAGGCGCGACATGGCAGATCATGAAACCGTGTGTCGCGCCAGAAAACCTACCGTCTGTTAAAAGGGCGACATCTTCACTCAAACCCGCCCCGACAATTGCTGCCGTTACGCCCAACATCTCGCGCATGCCAGGCCCCCCAGTGGGTCCCTCATAACGGATAACAACCACGTCGCCGAGTTTAATCTCCCCACCTTTAATAGCGGCGAAGGTGTCCTCTTCACGCTCAAAGATACGCGCTGGACCACGATGAAGGGTTTTGTCCTGTCCGGCTAACTTGAGAACACACCCATCGGGCGCGAGGTTACCCCGTAAGATAGCAAAACCACCTGTGGGTTTAAGCGGTGCATCCACGGGTCTAACGACCACCTGTCCCTCGGTTTCAGTCGATGCATTCGCCTCTTCACCAATAGTTTTACCTGTGACCGTGAGTTCGTCGGTGTGAAGCAAACCCGCCTCCGCCATGCGTTTCGCCAAGAACGGAATACCTCCCGCTTCATAGAGATCGTTCGCGACAAACTGTCCGCCCGGCTTCAGGTCGGCTAACACAGGAGTTCTTTGACTAATGGCGTGGAAGTCTTCAAGTGTTATCGGGACCTGTGCTTCGTGCGCAATAGCGAGGAGGTGTAGAACGCCGTTGGTCGAACCAGCGGTTGCGGCAACAGAGGTAATAGCATTCTCAAGCGACTTACGGGTGATAATCTGACTGGGGCGCCGGTCAGCAGCGAGCATGTCGATGATGAGTTGCCCGGCTTTGTACGCCTCATTGTCCTTATCCTCGACGACAGCAGGAACGCTCCCGCTTCCCATCGGTGCAATACCTAACATTTCAACGGCTGTCGCCATCGTATTCGCAGTAAATTGCCCACCGCATGCGCCGGGACCAGGACACCCTTTACTAATCAGGTCGTCAAGTTCCTCAACAGTTATCGTGCCTTCCGCATGTTGGCCGACCGCTTCAAATACGTCCTGAATCGTGACATCACGTCCCTGAAACTTGCCCGGCATGATTGAACCGCCATAAAGTGTGAGCGAGGGAATGTCTAACCGCGCCAATGCCATGACAGTGCCGGGAACGGTTTTGTCGCATCCACAGAGCGCTACGACGGCATCAAACATGTTCCCGATGGAAACCAATTCGATGGAATCAGCGATGATTTCTCGACTGATGAGCGAGGTTTTCATGCCTTCGGTGCCCATGGTAATGCCATCAGAAATGCTAACAGTGTTGAATTCAAGAGGCGTACCGCCCGCGGCGCGAATTCCTTCTTTGACCTTGGCGGCGAGCCGTCTCAGGTGAAAGTTACAAGGTCCGATCTCGATCCATGTATTGGCAACCCCGATAATTGGTTTGTCCAGGTCTTCTGGCGCGAGTCCACCGTTGCCGAACATGAGCATCGTGCGTGCGGCGGCGCGGTCGGGACCATCGGTAATCGCATAACTTCGGGGTTTCAATTTATTGGACATTTTTTCTATTTTCTCCTAAAATTCAAGGTGTATGAAGTGTACTACATACCCAGCCAGCTGCTAAGCATGCCGCCGTACTTGGCGATGAGTCCGGCAAAGACGACAGATACCATAGACATCAACTTAATCAAAATGTTAAGCGAGGGACCAGAGGTGTCTTTGAACGGGTCACCGACGGTATCACCGACAACAGTGGCTTTATGTTCATCTGACCCTTTTTCACCGTATTCGTCTTTGTGTTTGCCTTCCTCAATGAATTTTTTGGCATTGTCCCACGCGCCGCCGGCGTTTGCCATCATGATTGCGAGAACGAAACCCGTTGCTAAGCCGCCCGTCAGTAGACCGAGCACCCCGCCGACATCAAAAACTAAGCCGACTACAACGGGGACAACAATGGCAATGAGCGATGGAAAAATCATCTCGCGTTGTGCCCCAACTGTTGAAATCTCGACACATCGGGCATAATCTGGCTTCTCTTCACCTTTCATAATACCGGGTTTCGCGCGGAATTGACGGCGGACCTCTTCGACCATAGCACCCGCAGCACGTCCGACGGCTTTCATCGTCAAAGCACAGAAATAGAATGCCATCACCGCACCAATGAACAGTCCGATGAGAACTTGGGGGTTCATGAGGGTAACGTCGTAATAGTCCATGAATTGGCTAATTGAAACCTTCGCCGTATCAACCATACCCTCCCCGGGTATCTCAAGGGTTTTCTGTCCTGCCAGGTCACTGAGCCCGTGCCGAATCTCTTCAATATAGGCGGCTAAGAGTGCGAGGGCTGTTAGTGCTGCCGAACCGATAGCGAAGCCTTTACCTGTTGCGGCGGTGGTATTTCCGAGTGCGTCCAACTGATCTGTGCGTTCCCGGACGCTTTTATCGAGCTCTGCCATTTCAGCATTTCCACCAGCGTTGTCTGCAATGGGTCCGTAGGCATCCGTGGCAAGCGTGATACCGAGTGTGGCGAGCATGCCGACCGCAGCGATACCGACCCCGTAAAGCCCCATCAACGGTTCCTGCATGCCGCCCGGGAGGTAATAACTGATAGCGACCGCGGTGACGATAGTGATGACAGGGATTGCAGTCGATTCCATACCGACCGCAACGCCTTCAATAATCACGGTTGCGGGTCCGGTTTGTGCCTGTTTTGCGATAGCACGTGTCGGACCGTAGTCGTGAGACGTGAAGACTTCAGTGACTTTCCCGATAATCAAGCCTGCGACGAGTCCAGCAACAATCGCACCCCAAATCTGCCATGCATTGGGTAGCTCAAGGTAGATAAGCACAGGCAGCGAGACAAGCGCGATACCTATAGCACTTCCGTTAATGCCTAAGTTAAGGGATCCCATCAACTGACTCATTGATGCGCCCTCTTTTGTCCGGACGAGATAGATACCGAGAATGGAGAGGATTACCCCAATACCAGCGATAATCATGGGTGCTGCGAGGTATTTAAGTTGAAGCGCAAGATCGTTGTAATTATTTGCAGCGACAGCGGCAACACCGAGGGCAGCAGTTGCGAGGATTGATCCAGCGTAAGACTCATAAAGGTCTGCTCCCATGCCTGCGACATCACCGACGTTATCACCGACGTTATCAGCGATGACAGCGGGGTTACGCGGGTCATCCTCTGCAAGCCCTGTCTCCACTTTTCCGACAAGGTCAGCCCCGACATCGGCAGCCTTTGTATAGATTCCGCCACCCACGCGAGCGAACAACGCCTGTGTTGAAGCTCCCATCCCGAAACTCAGCATAATCACTGTAATCTGCGGTAGCGGATTCACTTCAGATAGAAATCCGGGGAATATTTTGGGAAAGAGATAGTAGAGGACCAGAAACCATGCGGTGATATCAAGGAGCGCGAACCCGACAACGACCAATCCCATAACTGCGCCAGCACGGAAGGCGACCTTTAATCCGGCGTTGAGTCCTTGCATCGCTGCACTCGTGGTGCGTGCGGAGGCATTAGTCGCTGTTTTCATGCCGAGGAAACCGCAGAGTCCTGAGAAGAAGCCGCCTGTAAGAAAGGCAAACGGGATTACCTTGTTTTGGGCATTAAGGACGAATGCCATGAAGAGAAAAATGAGACAAAGCACAACAAAAACCAGCACCACTACTTTGTATTGTTGTCTGAGATATGCCATTGCACCTTCACGGACAGATTGTGCGATGTCGCGCATTGCTTTGTTGCCCTCATCCTGTTTCATGACGGCACGGTAGAAGTAGTAAGCAAATCCCAAAGCAATGAGGGAACCGATTGGGGCAATCCACCACACTGTAGGGATAGTCGGGTGGGGTTCTGTTTGGGCAAAAGCTACGGTGGCTAAATTCAAAACGGGAAGAGATGTTAGAAGTGTTTTCCAACTTAACCACCGTCTTTTGCAGCTGATTTCACGCATTAAAGACCTCTCTTTTCTTGTTTCTTTAAAAATTGGAGTCCTGCTCGGTTTTGTTGAGACCTTAGCCAATAATACGGG
>VXZL01000301.1 GCA_009845505.1 Candidatus Poribacteria bacterium
AACGTGTTGAGGAAGTGCTGTTTTTGGGTGAAGTCTCTGCAGAGCATTGCAGCTTGCTCAATGGCGATATAGAATCGATCTAACGGTTTGAGGAATTCCTCGCCACTGAACGCTTGCCGGATGAGTTCGTCAACGACGTTTTCAATCTCGCGGGCGATAATGCTTCTGCGGGTAAAAGCGGAGTTGTTAAAGACGGTCCTGAAAATGCGTTCGGTGAGGATGTGTTGGATTAACATCTCCTCAACGGCATCCTGTGAAAGTTCTGGGTTGATGGAGGTGCGACAGGTCTCGTAAAAATCGGAGAACGCTTTCTTAAAGGCTGGATCGGTTTCGTGGCGTTGCTTGATGAGTTCTTTCAGTTTGCTTGCGAGGTCTGGGACATGTTCTCTGAAATCGGAGACGGCGGTGTGCCAGTTGTCCAATGCGGGCGGGACGTAAGCGAACAAGTATTGGAGTGCGGCAATTAGGCTTGCGGGGTCAGCGATGTCTACGTCCAGCGCTATTTGCCCATTTTGGTAGAGGATGGCGCGCTGTGGCGTTTGGAAGAGGATATTGTCGAGCGGATAGCCTGCGTTCTGTTTCTGCTGTACAGCTTTAGCGAGGTCGTCGTCTATATCTTTTGCTTCCCAGTAGGCGAGTGGGAGTCCGTATTCGTCGAGGATTGCCCCGTCAATGACGATACGGTTTCCTTTTGGGCGCATCGGGTATTGGGGAATGAGTGTGGCGTTTATCTGCTTTGCACAGGTGTGTAGGAGTGTTTCAAAGGGTAAGCTGACTGCGCCTTCGTGTCTGATGTCGTGTTGTTGATACTGCTGCAGTGTGGCATAGTAGTCGCGAATTGATTTGTGACTGGGTTTGAGGTTGAGTTTGGGCATGGGGGTATGATAGCAGGTTTTGAAGGGTGAGTCAACAGAAAACCTAAAACTATGGTAAAACCCATAATTAAGTGGACACTGGAGAGGCACGCGGTGAGTGGGCAGCCACAAGGGCTGCTCCTACAAGATGTGTATTTATTTTTAGGATCTACCATAAATGCCCCTAAAACTTTACCATATTTTTTTGACGGCCATCACGAAATGTGCTATACTCGTATAAAAAGGAGGACTCGCATGGTTACCCGCCAAGACATCCAAGCCACATGTAACACCATTGTCCGCGAGTTCGCGCCGTTGCAAGTGATCCTCTTCGGCTCCTATGCGTATGGCACGCCAACAGACGACTCGGATGTGGATCTGCTCGTCGTGATGGACGTGCCAAAGTCCGAGTTTCGCAACAAGGCAGTGGAAATCCGTCACCGGATTCCGTCTCGCTTCGACATCTTGGTCCGTTCGCCCGCGGAGATCGCATATCGGGTTTCATACAACGATTGGTTTCTTCGCGAGATTACCGAAAAAGGGGAGCTACTTCATAGTGCCCAGACGCACGCTCATATCAAAAACCGACTCCTCCCGCCTTACGGAACCGATGTTCTCGAAAAGGAGAAGGCTTGCATGAATCCATTGACGCTGGAGTGGGTGGAGAGAGCTGAAGGCGATTATATTGCGACGCAGAAACTCCTGCCAACAACGAATCCGCAACTCTATAATATTATCTGTTTCCATGCCCAGCAGTGTATTGAAAAATATTTGAAAGCCTGGCTCCAAGAGGCGAACCTGCCAGTTCCGAGAACACATAACCTTGAAGAATTACTGGCGTTGATTGTGCCAACGCTGCCGGCTTGGACGCAGTGGCAGCCTGACTTTAAGATAATAACGGAGTATGCAGTGGAGTCTCGTTACCCCGGAGACTCAGCAACCGCTGACAATACACGGCATGCGATACGTGTATGTGAGGCGGTGCGTCAAGTTGTTCGTACGTCCCTGAAACTCCCGATCCCGCCGCTCGAGTAAAAAAGGTTACATCAACTCGACAAAGACTTCGTTTGCAAGGAAAAGTCCGCGAGGGGTGAGGCGGAGATGCGTGGGTGTGCGTTCCAGTAATTCTGTATCTATCCATTTCTTGAGGATGCGCCCAAATGCGATTTCTATTTCTTCACCGAAACGGTTTCGGTAGGCTTCGAGAGAGATGCCTTCTCGCTTACGGAGGGCGAGCATGAGGGTTTCTGCTTTTTCTGCGTGTCCTTTCAAGCGTTCGGTATCGGCGATGGGTTTGCTGCGTTTGGAGAGTGCTTTGATGTAAGGTGCAATGCCTCGGATATTGGTATAACGGGTCCCATTGACATAGCCGCATGCCCCTGCACCGAGTCCGATACAGGGTTGATTGTTCCAATAGACGAGATTGTGTTTTGCAAAGTGGTTCGGTCTGGCGAAGTTGCAGATCTCATAATGCGTGTATCCGTACGCCTTCAATGTTTTGATTGTGTATTGGAACATATCGGCCTCGGTGTCCTCGGAGGGGAGGTGGAGTTCTCCGGCTTGCCACTGTTCATAAAATGGGGTTTCCGCCTCCATGACGAGGTTATAGGCTGAGATGTGTTCGGGTTCAAGTGCGATGACTTCGTTTAGGGTATGATGCCACGCTGCCATGGTTTGTTCGGGGAGTGCGAAGATGAGGTCGATATTGATGTTCTCAAAGCCGTGTTCACGTGCGAGATGATAACTCTCCATAAATTCCGAGATGGTGTGGATTCTGCCCAACTGTTTTAAGGTTTCGTCCTGCATCGCTTGTAGACCGAAACTGAGTCGATTGACCCCGTTTTCGCGCATGACACTAAGCTTTTCGGCATCAATAGTTCCTGGATTACACTCAACGGTGATTTCAGCGTCTGGACATATCGTGAAGTTTTGGTGTATATCAACGAATAGTTGTGCCAAGGCGTTTGCGGAGAGAATAGAGGGGGTGCCACCGCCGATGAAGATTGTTTGGAGTGCGTCGGCTTCCGAGGTATATAGTTCCATTTCTGTTTGGAGTGCCTGTAGGTATGCTTTTGCCTGTTCTTTATGGAAAGTATAGGTATTGAAGGCGCAGTAATAGCATTTCGTCGCGCAAAATGGGATATGAATGTAGACGGAAGCAGCGGTTTTATTCTTCAAATTCCAATCCAACCCGGATTGCCTCTCCACTATCGGCGTAAGAGAAGGCTTCGTTGATGTCGCTAAATGGGAAGGTATCGGAGATGATTTTGTGGAAGGGATACCTGTCGCGTGTTCGGCATAGAAAATCGAGGGCGCGCGGGATGACCCACGGTTCGTAGACAATCACGCCGCGAATCGCCTTGCTACACCGGACGATGTTCCCCGGATCAATCTCTGTCGGGAATCCGAGATTAATGTTGCCGATCCAAAGGTAGCGTCCACCCCATCGGAGCATATCTATGCCTTCAGCGAGCACGCGCGGGGAGCCGACGAACTCGGCGACTAAGTCTGCCCCAATACCCCCTGTCTGGTCAAGCACGAACTCGACGCGTGCGCTCATATCAATTTCATCGACGTTGAGTGTTTCGTCGGCACCAAATTCCCGTGCGAGTGTGAGGCGCGCAGGCAAGCGGTCGAGTACGATAATCTTCCCGGCACCCATCTCTCTGGCGACGGCAGTTGCGTAGAGTCCGAGTCCACCTGCACCTTGAATGACGACAGTATCGCCGAGCGTGATACCAATCTGATTGAGACCGTAAATAACTTCGGACAAGGCACAGTTGATTGGGGACACGAGTGCGTCTGAGAGTTCATCAGGGACTTTGAAAACCCAATGCCCGCGTTTCATATAGTAGTATTCGCCATAAGCCCCGTGGAAGTGCGGGGGTTGTTCGCTGGAGACACCGAGCCAATCTCGATAGCGGTCTGGGCATCCGGGTTTTCCGTTGAGGCACATCCAGCAGCGTTGGCACGGCTTGTAATAGGAGTAAGCGATACGGTCGCCTTCGGTTAAGGGTTGTCCGGTGCTATCGGTTGAGATGTTGCGTCCCATGGCTTCAATCGTGCCAATCATTTCGTGTCCGAGGACTTGCGGGATGCCGCTCTCGATTTTGGGTCCGTGTCCGCGCCAAAAGTGTAGGTCGGAACCGCAGATATTCGCCATACGGATTCGGACGAGCATATCGTCCGCCGTGACAGATGGAATCGGGTATTCGCGAAATTCCATCGGTGTGTGTGCTTGTGTGAAGACAGCAACTTTTCCCGTTTGCATTGTAAATCTCCAGAAGACAGTCCTGTTTTTTGTAGAGTTGCAGTTGGCACAACCTAACAGGTTATGCTACAAAAGAGCAGCTTGCGTAAGTCCTACGTATTAATACTCATCAAAGTTGACGACTTTCCATTGTCCATCAATTTGTTCGGTGTTAATAACGATATTTCGCGTGTGTGTTGTTGTGCCGCCTCGGCTTTTGATGGTCAGTTTATAATTGAATAGGACGTGTGTCGAACCTTCTTCTTTACCGATGAGTTCATATTCCATCTTTGGCATTTCCTCGACCTGTTCCCCGGGTCCGCGGACTTCACGGACACGAGCGATTTCGTCTTCGAGTTTCTCTGCCGCAAGTCCGTGGCTGAGTTTAAGTGATGCTTCTTGGTTGGCGTGCTGGTAATAGTTGTAGATAAAATCTTCACTGACGGCACGCGGGTTATTTCTGTTTGAACACGCCAGCATTAGCAACATAGGTACGAGGAGATATGATCGTGGTATCATTGTGATTGTTTATCTCTGGTCCGAATCATTGCAACATTGAAGATACGGCGTTCATAGCCGTGTGCTGGGCTGTTCGCGACGCGTCCTAATGCCCAAAGTGTTGAGGAGCTTCCGCCGTCGAAATTGATGGCATGTTTGATGCCGAGTTCACTGAAGAACTTCCCCATATCGTAGAGCGTCATCCCCATACTGTAGCCGTGTTGTCTACCGTCAATAGCAATGAGGAAAAGTTTTTCGTCGTTGAATCCGAGGGCACTGCGTGGGTGGCGGGACGCGCCGTTACGGTGTCGATAGGCAGTCCCCCCTCTTGACTTCCCAAACGCCATGAGTTCGGGTTCAACCTTGCCGTTTCGGACAAGTCGTAGGTTTCCACCGACTCCGTGCTGAACGCTTTGCCATTTTCTGGGTGTAAGGGCAATTTCCAGTGTTCCTGCTGTGGATTTTCTGATTTTGTTTTCCCAGTCGCGTGCCAAGTGTGGTTCAATTGCGAGAACGACCCCATCAGATGGGATGGTGCTATTGCCGCGCGGATTCACAGCGGTGACCACGAATCTGCTTTTATATTTTCCGGTCAGCGGAAGTTTAATCTGTCTAAGTGTGAATTCATAGGCCCGGCGTGTTAAGGTCCTCCGTCCAAAGCGGGGCGTGAACAGCACCACAGGACACACCGAATCACAGATTTGGTTAATTGCGTTGATCGAAAGCGGGTCGGAGGCACCGTTTTCCATACGCAGTTTGCCGTTTAACTGAACCGCATCCATAAGAAACTCACCGTCGGGGGTAACGCCGAAACTTGTTTCACCCCATGGAGATGGTGGTGAGTACCCCCATCTATCGAGAAGGATCGGAATGCTGACGAGTTCACCGTTTTGGATATGCAAATTAAACATCATGCCCCCGCGTCCCCGATTGTCTTCTCGGATGCCGAAGCTCCCATTAACGCCTGCCAGCGGAAGCACGTCTCTGTTCATAAGTCGTCTTGTAACACCCGTGACAGTTTCGCGACCTAAGATTTGGTTATTAGTGAGTTCAACACTGAATTGCAGGTCTTCCGCTGTTCGGTCCATCTCTGCGACGTAGACAGCTGCGCCGCCTATCCACCAATAACGAAGGAGTCGAAAACCGTTGTGCCATCGATCATTTTGAAGTTCGTCGCGCCGTTTTACTGTATCAGGAAGTGTTTCTTGATCTATCTTAGTAGCACCAATCCGAAAGAACGGCTGTTCGCGTGCGCGTAGTGCACCAATCACTAAAATAAAAACGAGCACAAGCGCACACACCGTAATTAACCGGATGAAGTCAGGTCTGTTTTCTGTGGTCATAATATTTTATCCGGATGCCATAAGAGTAGGATGAACCAATTGACCAGCGAAGTAGGCAGGATTTAGTCATTTTTGGAGGGAGGAGTCGTACCATTTCCTGGGATCGGTTCGTCGAATGGGAAGCCTTTCGCTTCGGCTTCCAATCGGCGGGCATTCCATGACATTATCTCTTGATATAGTTCAGCTTTGCCTTCGGCAATGCCCTTTTCTACACCTTCAGCAATGCCTTTTTCTACACCTTCAGCAATGCCTTCGGCTCTGGCTTTTTCAAGGTTTTGTGCATGCTCAACACGCCATTCGTTATAACGCCGGAACATAATATCAACTCCTTCTTTACAGACAATCCACGCCACTGCGCCCTTGTTAAATCGCTGATAATTCGTATCTAACGCGCTCAGCACAGCCAAGGTGCCATTCCAACCCGTGATCCATTTGTAAACGCATATCCCCACAATGTAGATGAACAATAAAATCGTATAGGTAACGACAGCAGATTCGGCATCACGGACGGTAAAAATAGATTCTCGTTTCTGATTCTCGCTCCTTTTCTCTGGCATACACATTCCTTATACTGTCGCAGTGCCCGCGCAGGTTTCTTATAGTAGATTTTAGAATTAATTTCACACTTCACATCGGTGCGGTTAGGAAACCGCACCTACCAGCGGTAGCTGAGGCTGTAAAAGTATTTACGGAATCTACTATAAAGTGCGTCGGTTCTATTAAGTTTAGCACCGACCCATTTCAAAAGTCAACTTAAATTACGCCTTTAGCGTGCTTGTTGCCTTTAAACCGATGCCTGTGAGAATCGAGACTGTCAAATCACCACTTTGAATGATATTTGCCTGTTGGAACTTTTTATACGCTTCGACAACGACAGCCGACGTAGGTTCGACATAAATCCCTTTGGTTGCCAGTGTTTTTATTCCTGATTTGACATCTGCGTCGTCAACTGTAGTAAACGCCCCATTCGTCGAGCGAAGTGCTTCCAAGATGATGTCGCCTCGGATAGGGAGTTCTGCGGTGATACCTTCGGCAAGCGTTTCTTCAGTTTGTTTCATTCTTGAAATAGATGTTGTGTTTTTAAGGTAGGCGTTGTAGATCGGGCAACAAACATCGGGCTGAACGCCGAGGAGTCGTGGGACACTATCAATGACCCCTTGTGCCTGCAATTCACGGAATCCGATGTAGAGTCCGAGATAGATACTCCCGAACCCGACAGGACATAAGACATGGGTAGGCGCACGCCCACCGAGTTGTTCGACGATTTCATACGCCAGTGTTTTCGTACCTTCCAAGAAAAAGGGATGCCAATTATGGGAGGCATAGCACGTCGTCTCCGCAGCGAGTTTTACGGCTTCCGTTGTCGCCATTCGGTTTCCTTCCACGAGTTTTAACTCGGCACCGTAGGCAGAAATCTGCCTCAGTTTCCCTTTTGAAGTCGACGCTGGGCAGTAGATGGTGCATCGGATGCCTGCTCTTGCGCTGTATGCCGCGATTGCCGCACCCGCATTGCCCGATGAATCTTCGACCACTGTCTCGACTCCGAGTGCCTTGAGATGCGTGAGTAGGACAGCTGCTCCCCGGTCTTTGTAGGAACCCGTTGGGCAGAGGTAGTCCAGTTTGACGAGGTGTTCAGGTCTGTCAGCATCGAGTGGAACCAACGGGGTCATACCTTCACCGAGTGTGACAATCTCTGTCTCTGCATCAATCGGGAGTGCCTCGCGGTACCGCCACAGGGACAGCGCTGCAGGGACCTGTGGGTTCGGATAAATGTACGAATCCCTGACCAAATTTAGCGCGTTTCCACAATCACAGGAGTAGCGTAATGGTGAGATTTGATATGTATTGTTACATTTGGCGCATTTATACTGCATTGTTTAATTGGCGATGGTTCATAAATCATGCGATTTGTTAGATAACCTGTATGGGTACGCAAACTAACAGTTTGCGGTACAAGCAGAGAAGATCGCAGTAGTGTAGACACCTGGCTTAGGCACGCAAACTAACAGTTTGCGGTACAAGAATGCCGCGTATAATGAATTATCCTCGTCTAAGTTCGTCTGGTGCACTCTCAAAGTTGCCTACGTTATTGCTGTTAATCCTACTTTAAAATAAGCATTCGCCGTGTCTGCTGGAAAGATGGCGTTACCAATTGATAGAAATAGACACCACTTGCCACAGGTTCACTCAACGCATTACGTCCATCCCAATAAGCTGCGCGACCTTGATTCTGGTAAAAGCCTGCCGACTGATAGCCGAGCGAGAGCGTTCGGATGCGTTCACCTGTTGCATTGTAGATGGATAGCGACACCGGACCTGCTTCTGCAAGGCGATAGGGAATCCATGTCTCAGGGTTGAACGGGTTCGGGTAGTTCTGTAAGAGCAGACTCTGTTTCGGGACACCGATGCCGTCAAGTGTCACATTTAAAACAGCATTTGCAAGGTCGGTAGCGTTCACGGTGAAAATAAATTTTTCTGAGACGATATTTCCATGTGTATCGCTCACGGTTAATGCCAAGGTATCCCCCAACTCGACGACACTGCGACGATTAAGATCAGCAGTGGCAGTGGCGAAGTAACTATCGCGTACCCGAGTTTCCATCACGGTCCCCGTTCGGAGATTTTGGACTGTGACGAGATAACCGTCAAAGTGCTGCCTACCTTTTAAATACCCACTCACAACGAACGCCCATGTCTGATGGAGTGTTGTTGCAAGTGGTGCTGCAGCGACTTCCACCTGATGTGTCCATCCCGTGCCGGTAAAGACGACGTCGCGTGCCTCTGGTAGGTTGGCGATATATCCTTTTGCCCCTTCAATTGGAAATCCGTCGTCAGGGGCATTTGGTGTCCATGCCAAAAACTGCTGAATTGCGGGATCAAGCGTAATGACCGTTGTCGCGCCTATCTTTACTGCAAGTGAACGCGCTGTCATGTGGACAGTCGGTTTTAATGGTACAGACAACATGTTCAAACCTTTAGAGAGGTGCATAGAGAAAGTACTGCCGAAATCTTCTCCGTTAGATTGTAGTGTCGGTTTACCGACGAATCCGTATCTCCGCCCGTCTGCCAAGTCGTAATAACCGATAATACTTCCATCCTGATTAACATTTCGGACGACGGTGTTAACACTGCCTGGGAGCCGCACTTCATAGAGGGTGCCATCTGGCAGGAGGATATAGGACCGGAGAATATCATTTACAGCTTTTGCCCTGAAACCGATAACACCGAAATCGGTAATGGTGTTCACAAATAGGAATTCAAGATTCGGCATTTTTGGAAGGTCAATAGTGGTGAAACTACCGTCGGGGTTACGTATGAACCCATGCGGTATTCCATCGGCATCCACGTAGCTGCCGACGACAGCCCCTGCGGCGTTGACGAAGTCCCCATAAGTGTTGACTGCACCAGGGAATGTAATTGTCATATCCCCTGAGAAGGCATGGGTGACACCGGTTTCATCGACGATGTTACCACTCAGTGCCCCTGTTTCGTCACTAAGCCCGTAGATGTGGGTTTCGGCTGCACCGGGGAAATCGTATTGGCGGAGTTCGCCATCTTTCAGGATAACACCGTGGTAAAGTCCATCTATACCTTTGTAGTGTCCGGCTGCTTTTCCAGCATTGTCGAGTGCATAGAAAAAGGTGTTGAGGGAACCCGGAAAATCGTATGTAGTGAAAACATCGTCTATCAATGTAAAACCGACGGTTTTCTCGCCGTCAGGGCTCCGAGTGTTCCCTGCGTAGTCTCCGAAGTCGTTGCTTGCACTCACCTCCAGAAAATCGACGCCTGGGACTTCAATCGTCTCAAAGGTGTAATCTGCAATCGGTGTTTCGGTGCTAACTTGTGCAACGGTATGACTTATGAAGCAGATAATTAGACAT
>VXZL01000018.1 GCA_009845505.1 Candidatus Poribacteria bacterium
TCGGGATTATTGACCGAACGGGCAATGAGATTCAGATTCAACATTGGTTTTTAAACTATTAAATATGGTCACTGTTCCACTTCGTTTCACAGTGGTTTCCTTCCAAGTAGAAAACCTGCGTTAGGTTATGAGGAGTTGCTAACCTTACCAAAGACCTGCCCGAAACGAAGTGGAGGGGTTTTTGCTTGGGTGTTTCTTTAGCTCAGAAGCAGATAGCTAAAAAAATAAAAAATGGCAAAAAATCGAGTCGTGGCGATAGATATCGGCACAAACACAGCAAAAATGGTTCAACTCGAACTATCGTCTACAGGCGTGCATCTCATCAATGCAAACGTTGTGACGTACCCAGACGCGACAGAGCAGCATCAAGTTGTTGAACCCGTCGCGCGTCTCTGGGCTGCGTTAGGCAATACACCGACGCGACGCAACCTACTTTCGTTATTCAGCAGAAATACGACGGAGATTGGACTCGCTCTGCCACGATTCTTAGTGAGCACGAAACGCTTAGGCAATCTACCCGTTGCAACAGATGACCAACTCGCCAATATTGTCGCCATCTCAGCAGAAACAGAACTCCCGTTTCGGATTGAGGAAGCGATTTTTACCTACCACGACGTTCAGCGAACCTCAGAGGCGATGTCGGTAGAGTTAATATCGACGAGACGTTCAACGGTTACAGATTATCTTGACCGACTCGAACAGATTGGCGTAACGGCTTCTGCGGTCATACCTTCAACGATAGCGATTGCTGAAGTCGCGGCAAAGAGTGGATGCACTGAACCTACATTCATCGTTGACATCGGTGCTGAACAGACAGATTTCTGTTTCATGAAAAACGGTGTGCTTCGGTTCTCACGGAGTTTCCGACTCGGGGAAAAGCATTTATCTGAGAACCGCGAACCGCGAATCGCGAACCGCGAAGCACCTGTATACAGATGGATGACGCAATTCGTCGGAGAACTGCAGCGCTCAATTGCTGCAGCCAAAACATACGACAACACCAACAACCTTGACATAGCGGAAAATGCTGGAGACCTCACGCCATCGGAAACCGAAACTGAACTCTATCTGTGTGGCAGCGGGGCGCGCATTCGAGAACTAACGACTGCTTGTGAAACTGCTCTCAACATCAGAACACAACTCTGGAACCCGCTCCACGCGCTCGAACAGTCCGGAGGTATTGACACAAACCTCGTAAGTGCAGAAGCGAAAACCGTCCTTGACGAATGGGGCGACACGTTCGCCGTACCCTTGGGGGTCGCGCTTAATGCCGTGAATCCTGCAACAAAAGTATCACTGCTACCGCAAGAAACCGTTGAAACGCTGACCCAAGCCACACGCCAACGTCAACTCTTCGCTGCCGCTGGGTTAGGCGTTCTCGTGATTGGTGGCATGCTCTTTGGAGGATATACACTCCAACGTGCACAGCAGCATCGACACCAAGCACTCGACACACAACTCTCACACTATGCACAACCTATGGCATTAGCCAAGGCGCAACTCGGACGAGAATTGGCAATTACCGAGATGCTAACACATCACATCTCGCCACTCGATATTCTACACGCCCTCAGTGCGATGTTCAAGGATAGGGCACAGGTCGCTTGGACGAACTTCAATATTACGAATCTTCACACGCCTGAGACAGCACGCATTACGTTCAATTTGGAGAGTGCCTCGCATAATGCGATCAATGCTCTCTTGCGTGCGCTCAATCGTTCTGATGTGTTCACCAACGTTCAAGCCGGTGAAGTTACAGCAACAACCCAAAACAGAAAACAGATTTTCCAAGTGCAGGTACGCGCGAATCTGACAGCATCTGCTGTCCGAGCATTCGCTAAAGAACGCTACCCGATGCCCGAACTACCCATCCGTGAGACAACGATGGATGCTGAACCCGACATCGCCCCGCCTGCATTGGAAACCCTTGAAAAGCCCAAAAATGAAAAAGAAAAATAAAACAATAGATTTCGCTGGTGCCGATAAACGCACGCATTTATAAAGGACAGATACATGGAATTGAATCTCGAATTAACGCCTCGCAGCAAAATTTTACTCGGCATTTTAGGGTGTCTGTTTCTAATTGTCGTTATTTTACAAGGGGCTCCTATCTTCTATCGTTTATTTTCAAATCAAGGCACCAAAGCGAAGCAAGAACAGTTGTCAAAAACTGAAGATTTAGTTTACGCTGCAGAAGTTCTCAAACCCGTCGAATTTGAAATTTACAAGGCGACTGGGTTAGCACTGGCAGCAAATCCACAAGTCAACCCGCGCACGCAAGGCACAGCCACGCTCTTTGACACAGAATCGCCGGAAACCGTCATTCGCGCACGCATTGATGCGCTCGTTAGGCGGGCGGGTATTCAACAAAATTATCAACTCCTGACGAAACCGGTAACTGCTAAACACACACACAAACTGACACTGCAAACACGGGAAAATCTCGTCCGCTATCTCTACTTCAAACATATAGAGACAGAAGAAAGAGAGCTTACAGAAATTATTGAAGCGGAAACAGAAGCAGATACCTTCAACTTTCTGATGGATGCATGGCTCTCAAGTGCCGATACCGATGAAACGGAAGCCAGCAGCCAGCAGTCAGCAGTCGGTAAAGAGCCGTCCGTGTCAAAGAATAAAACGCAATCGCCACACGCTGAGAGTTTTCGAGAGCCAAAGGCAGAAATCCAATTCATCTCGCTTCCAGACGCGATACCGCTTTCGCTGCGCACCAAACTTGCGGCGTTCATCAAAACGATGACGATGCAGCAGTTACGCGGCGCAACAGACTTCAGACAAGGTTTCCTTGCAGCACAAATTCAGAAAGTTACAACGCCTCGCACGTCAGGTATCTTCGGTATCGGGACAAAGCCTGCCACCGTCGAAACCCGATTGCGAAAAAACAGCACGCTTTTAAATTTTTTAACGCACGTGTTAGATGCAACATACATCGAGGCACCCTTAGACAGAGGCGAACTTCAATCTGCCCTCGTCACATACATTGAAAAGATTCAAGAACAGCAAGAGACGCTTGTCAATCAACTCGCTTTAGCACCTGCGACCTACCAGACAGAAGTGTACACGGTTGAAATGAAGTTCAAAACAGATCTCGAAAAACTCGTAAACTTAAACCATCTCATTGAAACAGGTGCCAAGTGGCTGATAGTACGTGATTTGCGAATCTCTGCTGATAAGCAGGCTGAATCGGGTCCAGCAGCAAGGCGAGGCAGGAATCTGGAGGCTGCTGGCGCGAACTTGAATGTAGATATATTCTTTATCGCTCGAATATTTTAATTAGGACTTACGCAATTCCGCGGTAGGTGCGGTTTCCCAACCGCACTGATCGTGTAATAGATAGCAGAATCCCATAATTTTGCGTAAGTCCTGTTAATGAAGGACTATATGTTATGCAAGTACGAAAATTTTTATTGACTTCACTTCTCTGTTTAGGCGTGCTTATCCTGGGGCTCGCCGAGTTGCATGCCCAAGAACAGGAGCCAACAATGCGCGTCGTCCAAACAGATGAAGCAGGACGGGCAATCCGTTTTGACTTTAACTTTACGGGCCAAGAACTGAGAGGTTTATTTGAATGGCTCTCACGAGAGACTGACCTCACGATTATCGCCAGCGAAGAAGATATTCGAGATAAAAGATTCTCGATCATTAACCTAAGAAACGTAACCATCGAAGAGGTCATCGAAAAAATTAAAACTGTTCTGACCCAATACGATCTCACACTTATCCAAACTGATAATACACTCTTGGTTACAACCTTCGCTCGCGCCATCGTAACAAAGGGAACTGTCAACAATATTACACCAGACCCTGATCTCGTTGATATGACCGACGAAATTCAAACCTACATTATCCAATTAAATACAGTCGTCGCTTCGGAACAGGTAGAACGCCTGAAACCACTTCTGAACAAACAAGCAAACATCTTTGCAGATACCGCAACAAACACACTCGTCATCACTGATGTCGCTTCTAATATCCGCCGAATTGTCGCTATCCTTCAAATCGCAGACGAAGGGGAACGTTTTCCGTTAAAGATTCTCATAATTCCGCTCGCTTACGCTGAAGCCGGTCCCTTAGCGCAGACCCTCACCAGCATCTTTCAAGAAGGCGAGCGCGATGATGACCGACAGCAAAGAGGCAGCGGTCCGGGAATGAGCGCGGAAGAGGCAAAAACCGCAGCAGCAGAAATGAAAGCCGAAGGGGTCGGCTATGAAGTGCTTGATGGCGCAATCAAGATTGTTGCTGAAACCAGTTCTAATTCGCTCGTCCTCAAAGCCTCTGAAGCAAATCTTGTTTTCCTCCAAGAGATCGTCAAGGAACTGGATGTCGCTCCGAGTTTGCAAACGCAGATACGTACCTTCCGCCTCAATTACGCAGCCGCTGAGGATGTCGCCGAAACCCTTCAAGAAGTACTCACGGGTGAGAGTAACCAAAACCGAGGTAGAATGGACGCTTGGGACCGCGCGAAACTCAGAGAGTTTCAACGCGAACGAGGCGTCGATCAATCCCAAGGCATCGTTGGTAACGTCAACGTCTCCCACAACGACCGACTCAACATCATTGTTATCTCCTCTGATCCACGGAACTTTTCAATCATTGAAAAAGTTATCGCCGAACTCGATCAAGAACAGACGCAAGAAGAAATTAGGCTCTATTTCCTTCAGTTCGCAGATGCCGAAACCCTCGTCCAAAGCCTACAGGACCTGTTTGAAGGCGGCAGTGCCGGTTCTGATAGAAATCTCCCCTGGTGGGAACGGGAACGTCGTGCGCGACGAGGAGAACTCAGCGAAGGGAGCACCGGATTTGGCGTGCAAGGCGAGGTACACATCGTTGCCGATTTACGGCTCAATGCGATTCTTATCTCTACGAGTGCCCAGAACTTCGAGACGATTGACGGACTCATCAAAAAATTGGATGTCAATATGCCGGACCAGGAATGGGGCACCCGTATGTATAAACTCAAATACGCCGACGCGGAAAACGTTGCAGCCATCATCAATAATGTGTATCAAGGCAGCTCAGGAAACACCGGCAACTTCTTCTTCCTCGCTGAACGCCAACGCAACCAGACGCAAGGTTCATTGGCGGGTAACGTCACTGCTGAAGCGTATCCGACGCTGAATGCCGTTATTGTCTCAACCGCCACGCAACGCAACTTTGACCTCATCACAGAGTTTATTAACTCCATGGATGTCCAGACACCAGAGGGGCAAAAGGAAATTACTGAGGCAATCCGACTTGAGTATGGCAACGCTGAGCAGCTTCAGCAAGTCCTTCAACAGGTCTGGGAGGGGGAGGAAGGCGGCGACGGTTTTAGCTTCAGTCGTTTCTTCGCTTCTGGTGGCAGGCAAGAACAACAAGATATTAACTCTCTACGCGGAAAAGTTACAGTCTTTGCTGACCCGGATACCAATTCCTTGATCGTCACAACGCGGCAGCGATACCTCGCCGCTGTCAGGGCACTCATTAACAAATTAGATTTCGTGCGCGGACAGGTCTGGATAGACATCCAAATTCTGGAAGTTACACTTGATGAGACGACCAAGTTGGGTATCGAACTCACGGCACAAGAAAACAGAATCTTCGGGATCACCCCAAACCCCGGCAACCCACTCATTGGCGAGTTTGAGAGCCAACTCGGACTAACACAAGAAATTTCCGGATTCAACCTCGGCTTAGCCACGAAGGAATATATGTCGCTGCTCCACACGCTGATACGTGAGAACAAGGTCCAAACGCTTTCAACACCTTCACTGCTCACGCGAGACTCTTGGAACGCTACGTGGAGTAGCGGTCGCCGGATTCCATATCTTCAGAGCGTCGATACGACCAGCATTTTGGGGGAGACTGTTTCACAACCGCTTTTTAACTACGACTTCATCGACCCACCCGTGGGTATTAACATATCTCTCACGCCTTACATCGCCAAATCGCAAGCCACCGAAGGTGGCAAACGGACAATCGGTTTGGATATCGAAAACATCAGTGCCAGCAATTTCATTGAGTTTACCGAGTTCAATGCACCAATCACCGATGACAACGCCATAAGCGTCTATATCGATGTTAAAGACGGTCAACAGCTTGTCGTTGGGGGTATCATCCGAAAGAAGCAGAAAGAGGTCGAAAACAAACTCCCCATCTTAGGCGACATCCCCTTAATCGGTAGACTCTTCAAAAACACAGAAACGGCTATTGAAGATACGGAAATTGTCATCATCATAACGCCACACATCGTCGATATTAAAAATCCTGAGGACATTGAGAAACTCAAGGAAAAAGCACAGGATTGGCAGAATAACGGGAGTACAGGGAAAGAGAGTGAGCGTGAAGAGAAATAGGTGCGGCATTCACGTTGGAGTATTATCGCTACCGGACGATTGCGCGGAATGCTGGTGTAAAACGGATGGCATCGAATTCGCTTTGGGTTTCGACTCTCTGTCTAATACGTTCATCAAGCGCAATGGCTCGGGTTAGATATTCCAATGCTTGAGAAGTTTGCCCATTTTTCACCGCAGCCAAACTGCCGTGATATAGGTATTCAGCGTTATTGGGTGCGTGAGTGAGTGCTTCCTTAAAAACCGTAAGGGCTTCAGCGTAGCGTCCCTGCTTATACAGTATCCAGCCGAGTGTATCATTAATATGCGTTGCATCGGGGTCGAGTTCAAGGGCGCGCCTGGCTAACTTTTCTGCTTCTGCTAAGTTCGTTCCCAATTTATCAGCATAGAGCCATGCCAATGTATTGTATGCCGCGGCAAATTCGGGACCGGCTTCGATGGCTCGCAAGAGCAGCGTAACCGCTGCCTCCAGATTCCCTGCCGCCCCGGCGCGCCTCCCTTGTTCCCAGAGTTGATAAGCTTCAAATGGATATTTTCCTGTTTTAAGCGCACTCGCGAATTCAATCAACTGCGCAACCTGTGGATTCGGACGAAGAGTTTGAACGGTTTCGCCCGATTGGATGGCATCGTCAAACCGTTTTAGGTTGAAATACCCCCATGTTAAACTTTCGTGTGCCGTTGCGTAGCGAGGACTCAGGGTGACTGCCTGTTCCCATAACTTAAGAGCCGTCTGGGCATCTCCGCGGTTTCCCGCAGAAAGTCCCTGTCTCCATAGGCGATACGCCTGCATCGTGTATTCCCCGGTTTTTATATCTTGAGCGGTCTTGCGGATGAATTCAATACGCCGCAATTCAGAGGGTGACACCCCCAAAACTTTGCCCAAGGAAAGAGCTGTGGTATGTGCCTTTAGTGCCGACTGACACGCCATAATAGCAGCGTCCAATCGTTCCATTTCAAGTAAAGCAGTACCCATGTTTGCCCAAGCATTGACCATCTCAGGGTTCATATCTATTGCTTGTTGGTAGGCGGAGATCGCTGCTTCCAATTGCTGTGCGCGTAAATAACTGTTCCCGAGGTTATAGAAAATGTTTGCTGTGTCTACAGACTGAGAAAGTTGATTTTCGGATACTAACGCAATTGCCGAAAGATACGTCTGGATTGCCTGCGCGTATGCACCGCTCTCAAAGTAGAAATCAGCCAACTGAAGGGACGCTTTCAAATACTTTGGGCTTTCAGCAACAGCTTGCTTCCAAGCCGCTATTGCTGCTTCCGTTCGTCCTGCACGTTTGGCACGCACACCTACCTGATAGTGCCGATGCGCAGCGAGCGAATAAATGCCAGCCCGTAGGTCGCGCGCAGTTGCAAGATTCGTCCGCAGTTGCGGTTGATCTGGACTGAGTGCCAATCCCTCCTCATACACCGCAATTGCCTCATCAAACCGACCTAATTCTTGATATGCCAGTCCTAAATTGTTGAGTGCCTCTACGTTATGCGGTCGAATTTCAAGAGCGGTTTGATATGCTGCGACTGCTTGTTCATAGAAGGCACGCTTCGCACGGGTATCGGCGACATCGATATCGCCTGTTTTGTGGGAAGCCAATCCTAATTTGATAAGGGCATCTATGTCCCGCGGCAGCAATTCTAAAGTTCGGGTAAACGCTTCTATCGCGCTCTGGAATTCCGATTTCTGGTAGTAAACCAATCCGAGGTGATAGTATGCATCGGCGAAATCAGGCGCGAGGGTCGTAACCCGCTTAAAGGTCTCAAGCGCAGTGTCTAACGCTCCCGCGTTTAATTCCTTGACCCCTTGTGCAAACAGGGACATCGCCGCTTCGTTTGCGAGCGTCGAACTTCCAATAGCGATGAGAAAGATACACATCCAAATGACGGACTGACGGCAAAACATTAATTTCTCTCCAAAGTAAATTGACAGGTTGTACCTTTTTAGGACTTACGCAGATGGCTCTTTTGTAGCATGATGCACGTCGCATCTGGGCGAGTACGCCGCAAACCTGTTAGGTTGTGCCGTGAAACTGTCTGTGTTGTTAGACAACTCTCATCTAATACCATTTCTGATTGAAATTGTAGCATAAACTTTAGTTTGTGCATGCTTGTAGCATTATGCTTGAGCCTGTACATTAAAGGGCAGTTATGCGATATAAACTTTTAGAAATGGTAAAATAAAATGTGTTACGGTCAAAACTGCGTAAGTCCTGCTTTTGATATTGTAGCGAGTTTATCCTTTTATTTCAACGGGACAGTGGGAAAACATCTAAATTAACACTTGCCTATCCTCAAAAAATCGTATAAACTAAACAGATATAATCCTAAATTGTGCCCTAAGGCACAATTTGTCTTTGCTTTACATTGGAAAAGAAACGATGCACAAAACACATATCAGAATTGAGATTCAACGTGCCCTCAACAATTTCATAGACGGTGAACTCGCCAAAAATGCAACCCACCTCCTCAAGGTATTAGGCTACGAAAGCCAACGCACCCTCAATCGAGACGCAAACACGCCCGCGGCATTCCGCGAAGACTTTGACCCTGACAACCTCATAAGCCCGGAGAAAGCACACCTAAGCGACTGGCAGACCGCCGATTTCCTCTTCCAACTCACCACTGACGAAATCAGACAGCAGACCCAAGAGACAATCACCTTCCATGAGGACACAAGCGTTGATGCAAGTATCTATCAATCCTATCTCTTTCTCGCTATCAAACTCAAAGGAGGAACCTATCCCCGCACCGCACTCGCCACCATCACCCGCGAAGTCAACAAGCTCTACGCTATACCCGCGATGCTGATTTTTCAACACGGACGCGCCTTGACCTTCTCTATTATCAACCGCAGACCGAGTCAACGGGATAGGGACCTTGATGTGCTTGAAAAAGTGACACTCATTAAGGATATTGACGTTGTGAATCCCCACCGCGCACACCTTGATATTTTAGCGGAGTTGTCACTAAGTGCCCTCTACCAGCAGCACGGGTTTACGAACTTCCTTTTCGGCTTTAACATTACCTTTATGTGCCTCCTTGAATTCGTCACTGTTTCAATTAATGACAAATGTTTTAGGACGTTCTGGCCTCGGTGGCGGTTTACTGAAGCTTCAGACTTATGAAGTATCGGAGTTGCTGTGTTTAGATCCAAAAACTTATGCATTTGAAGATGCAACGCTGTTACATCTTCTTCATGGGAAATGCTTGATCCTTCGGATGACCGTCGCGCCCTTGACACAATCATCTTTGATACACTCGGTCTCACGCAAGACGAGCGAGATGCAGTGTATGAAGCGGTTGTTAATTTGGTGGAAGCGCGGCTGCGGAAGGCGCGGAGTTTGAAGGCGAAATAGGGAAGTGCAATAAGGTTCTTGAACAGCACCAATCCTTAACCGCTAATCCATACCACATTTTAACTTTACATCCGTTAGCAATTATATTATAATATAC
>VXZL01000011.1 GCA_009845505.1 Candidatus Poribacteria bacterium
GCCTTTTCCCACCGCGCTCTTCGACCAACTGGAGAATCGTCTCACGGTTTTCGGTGTCGCCGTATTGCTGAAACGCATTTGCGAGTTGCTTACCGGTTTCAATGAGAAGCGGATCTAACGTTTCAGAGTCGCCGAATTTTTTGACAGAGGTCAAGGCGAGTCGATACTTCTCAACAGCAGCGGTCAGTTGTTTTCGTTTTATGAGGGTAATCGCGAGCGCACATCGGGTTCTGGTGAGAATATCGTCCCGTGTTTTATTGGAACGCCGTCGGATGAGTTGGGATTCCAGCGATAATAAGTTTCTGAATGCCGGCATGTTAATCGGATCTCTCCGGAGAACGGTCTCAAAAGCCGAAAACGCTTTCTGGTGTTCACCTTGCACAAGACAGAGGTAACCGATGGTATTGTAAATCTGAGTGTCGCGCTCGGCTTCGGGGATCGCTTGGAATTCAGCCAAAGCAGCGGCGTATTCTCGTTGCCGCATGAGCGCATTCCCGTGTCGGATTCTCAGGTTAATCTGTTCCTCTTTCGCCTGTCGACTCTCCGGTGCTTGTGCCAAAACGCGCGATAGCTCAAGGGAGGCACGTTCATAGTCGCCAGCACCCTGATAGGCATTCGCCAAACTCATACGCAAATTCAGATCAGCAGGTGCGAGTTGGAGTGCTTTTTCAAGCAATTCAATCGCTGTTATATAATCTCCAGTATCACTGAGGCTTCGTGCGTAGTGATGATAGGCTGCGATGAGATTATGCAAAGCGTGATTCGCATTAGGATTGTCGTTATAAACATGTTGAAACGCCGATAGTGCCTCCGCATAGTCGCCTTTTTTGAGGTATAACTCACCGAGCAAATTGCGGATGTGCATCTCATCAGGATGGAGTTTCTGTAATTCGAGATACGCCTGTACCGCCTCCGCTAACTCACCCACCTCGTTATGCGCATTCGCTTTTCGGGTGAATGCGTCGCTTAAGTTTGTGCGGGCAATATGCAGCGTCGGCATCAACTGCAGTGCATTCCGATACGCTTCGATCGCCGCATCCCATTCTCCACGATTCCGTAAGGTCACGCCGTAGTTATTATAGCATTGTGCAAGATTCTGCCGGGTCAGCGCATCGACAGGGTTAATGTCAATTGCCTTCTGGTAGTAGGTGATCGCTGTCTCAAATTCCCCAGCCTGCGCGTAGCCGTTGCCCATAAGTTGATACGTAGGTGCGTCGAGTGGCTCCATTTGCAGCACCCTTTCAAAAATAGTGGTGGCAGTATCAAAGTCCTTCGCTGCCAACGCTTTAAATCCTTTTGCCCGTAGCAGTTGATGTAGATTTCGCCGAGCGGCTTTGTGATAGGGAGCAATGTGCAGTGCCTTCTCAAACGCCTGTATCGCCTTCTCAACGTCCTTTCTGTCATAGTAGAAGATACCGAGCGTGTTGTAATCCGCGGGCGAGGGTTTCTGTGTCACTCGATTCTCAACAAGTGCAATCGCCTGATCGGTTTCACCGGTTTCGTGGTAGATCTGGATGAGTTTCTCCACTGCGGGTTGAAATTTGGGATCCATCTCCTTACAAGCATGGAAGGTAGCAATTGCGGCGGGTATATCGCCTTTGTCGAAGTAGATGGCACCGAGTAGATAGTGGTGTCGGAGTCGTGTTTGCGGATCGGCGTAGGGTTTCTGTTCAATTTCGGTTTTCAGTACCCCGATAGCAACATCATGCTGTGGTGTATTAAGGGGTGTGTTATAGAGCTTACGTAGCGTGGCTATATCGCGGGCGTTGGGTTGTTGCGCTGTCGCTGTTGGGTAACAGATGTCCCCCGGATGTGGACTATGTCCCCATAACCCGATTGCATGCGCAAACTCGTGGAGGCACACCGTCCGCAGTTCTTCCTGCGATAGGACACCGATCGTCCCGTCGCCTTCTAACATGAGAATAATCTCCACCGTAAAACTAATCTCGGATGCTGTTTCGTTCTCTGGGTCTTCAGCTGGACTGATAGGGCCCACGGCGAATCCTTTAGAAAAGGTACCGATTTGGACACTATCCTTGAGGCGCGTTAAATGGGCACTGCCAAGTCGGGTATCCTGAAAGTCGGCGAGAAAACCGGTATATCCCCAACTGACGCGGATATCTGCGTCTTGCGGCGTATCAATCTCCTCAAAGCGGACATCCCCATCACTCGCAGCGTGCCACGTTTGCATGGCATATCGGATTTCGGGTAAATACGGACTGTCTTTCAGGACAGGCGAGATGTAGACCCGGATCGGCATCCGTGTAAAGCGAGTGATTCTTCCCTGAGAAAAGAGCGTGATGTGATCGAAATAGTCTGTATGATCTGCATGAGACGACACAGCGGACTGGTGTGCTGTAGCAGTGTTTAGCAATATGAAGGCGAAACCAATTAACGCAATGTTCAAGATGTTTTTAGCGTACGTTCTGACATGCGAGGCACCTCTAAAAATATATCGTATCCTAATACACATAGACTGATTCCTTATGCTGTTCAGTGCCTGAATTAACTCCGGCTTGCCAGTTTGTTCGAGAAAATACTAATTAATCCACCCAACATCACATATCCAAAAATTACCTCCAGCGCGACAAGAAAGCGCGCGGGAGCATTATCCGCGACGACATCTCCGAAACCCAGCGTTGTAAACGTCACAACGCTGAAATAGAAGCAGTCCGAGAAGGTTAACGCTCGGCCACTGTAAAAACCCGTTGTTTGATGGAAACGCGGTGCCCAGCTTTGGATCCACGCCGGCAGCCATTCGGGGAACGGCATATAAGCAAACGCAAACAAAACTGCCAAGAAAAAAGACCAGAGTGCCCAAATCCCTAAACTGCGTCCATAATCGGAACTCCACCGCCATAAGTGCGCCAATACAGGATTCCCCTGATTGAAGGCACGGATGAACTGCTGGTCAGCAACGTAGCGCTTGAAAAGTGGGTTCGCCGCTTCGTCTACCTGTTGGCTGTCTAAATAGAATTCGGTGGGATGATGCTGTTCTCTGCTCAGCTTCGCTTTCACTGCCTGAAAGAGTGTATCTGGAATATATTGAGCATCGCGAAAGGCGGCAGCAGAGAGGAACTGTGCCCCCGTAAAGTTGGTACGCCCTAAAAATGTAGCATTATTGAACGTAGTGATTTCAGGGAACAAGGTTCCTGTACAATCAAGCGTGCCTTGAAACAGGGCGCGCCGAAAATTGACTTCAGTATGGAAGTTCGCCTCGTGGAAAACGGCGTTCTCCCGGAATTGAACCCCATGAAAATCAGCAATGCTATTAAATCTCGCCCGCCAAAAACTGGCACTTCTGCGGAACATTGCGCTGTGAAAATCCGCGCGTCTTTGGAAGGTAGCCTCACGGAATGCACAGGGACCGTATAAGACGGCTTCATCGAGGTCAAGAATCCCTTCAAAGAGGGTACGCCGAAAGTCTACCTCTTGTTGAAAAACGACTGCTCGGAAATTGACGATATTTCTAAATGTACATCCGGTGCACGTGAGCGACTTCTTGAGAAGAAGCCTGTTGTGCTCATCTCGTTCTAGGCGGGTAGAAAAGATGTCAACAACCCCCTCGATTATGCAATTTGTAAGGACAACACGTCCAGCATCACCTTGTAACACCTCAAGGAAGGTTTGTGCACTAATTATTTCTCCGTGTTTTTCGTACATTCAGATCTACCTTCATACCAGAATCTCATTGACGATTCGTGCTTCTTCTTCGACACCTGTCAAGCGATGGTCAAGCCCTTGGAACTTAAAAGTTAATCGCTCATGATCAATGCCGAGTTGGTGGAGAATCGTAGCGTTTATGTCCCGAACATGGACAGGGTCTCGGACGATATTGTAGCTAAAGTCATCCGTTTCACCATGAACGACTCCACCCTTTATGCCCCCACCCGCCATCCAGCGCGTAAAGCACTTCGGATGATGATCTCGTCCATAGTTATCTCGACTGAGTTTACCCTGGCAATAAACCGTCCGTCCGAATTCGCCGCCCCAGACGACTAAGGTTTCATCCAACATGCCGCGTTGTTTGAGGTCTTGGACGAGTGCTGTCGAGGGTTGGTCGATGTCGCGCGCCTGATTCCGAATGTTCTTCGGAAGGTCGCCGTGTTGATCCCAGCCGCGATGGAAAACTTGAACGAGGCGGACATCGCGCTCCATCATCCGACGCGCAAGAATACAACAGTTCGCAAATGTACCTGGGACCTTAACCTCAGGGCCGTACATCTCCAAAATATGGTCGGGTTCTTTCGACAGATCCGTAAGTTCGGGGACGCTTGTTTGCATGCGGAACGCCATCTCATACTGTGAGATACGTGCATGCGTTTCCGGGTCACCAATCTCTTGGTAGAGTTCCTTGTTCAAATCAACAAGGGTATCCAACATCTGTTTCCTTGCTTTCTCGCTGACACCTTCTGGATTTGAAAGGAATAGAACAGGATCGCCTTGGCTGCGGAGCAGCACACCTTGATGTTCCGATGGCAGGAAACCAGACCCCCAGAGGCGATTGTAGAGTGCCTGCGCACCCTTCGGACCGCTCCATGTCGCATTCATTACGATGAAAGCAGGCAGGTTTCTGTTTTCACTACCCAACCCATAACTCAACCACGCACCGAGGCTCGGTTTTCCAGGACTTTCATCGCCGGTACAGAAGAACGTAATCGCCGGATCGTGATTAATGGCTTCGGTGTGTACCGTCTTGATAATCGCGAGGTCTTTCACCATGCTCGCGGTATGCGGTAGCAACTCGCTAATCCAGACACCATCCCCCCCGTTGTCGTACTTCTTGAACTCAAATATAGAGGGTGCGATGGGGAACTTATCCTGTCCAGAGGTCATCGTCGTGAGCCGTTGCCCCATTCGGACAGACTCAGGAAGGTCGGCATCGAACCATTCCCCCATATTCGGTTTATAGTCATACAGATCCAGTTGCGAAGGTGCCCCAGACATAAAGAGATAGATCGCACGTTTCGCCTTCGGTGCAAAATGAGGTAATTCTGGTAAACCGCCGAATCTCGGTTTCGCTTGACCCTCAAGCGCATTGACAACGCCGTTGGGCATCAACGTGGCGAGCGCTGCAGCACCAAGCCCCGACGCACATTTACTAAAGAATTGGCGACGGGTTTCAAGTTTCAGATATTCTTTAATCGGATCCATTCTTCAACTCCTCTACCCTTTATTCAGGACTTCATCCAGATTGAGAATTAGGTTTGCAATCATTGTCCATGCCGCGACTTCGACTGCGTTTAAGGTTTCATCAGGTACCGATTCACCGACAGTAATAAGTGCTTTTGCCGCTTCGGGATCAGCTTCCAACTCCTGATAATGCGCTTGGAATGTCTTTAGTAAAAGTTGCTCTTCAACGGGTTTCGGTAGACGGGCAGTCGCCGCCTCAAAGAGATAGGCGATGCGCGCCTGGGGTGTTTCGCCGCCTTCTTTAATAGCACGCTCCGCGAAAGCACGTGCCGCTTCAAAGAACTGTGGATCGTTCATCAACATTAACGCCTGCATCGGCGTGTTCGTACGCTCACGACGGATAGTGCAAGCCTCGCGCGAGGGTGCATCCAAGATGTTCATCTGTGGCGGTGGTGCGGTACGTTTCCAGAAGGTGTAGAAACTTCGACGATAGACTTTATCGGGACCGGTATCCTGAACAAACGTATCGGTATTCGATCCAGTGAACCCGACGGCTTTCCAAAGCCCATCCGGTTGCGGCGGTTTGACACTCGGACCGCCAACTTTGGTATACAATAAACCACTGACAGCGAGTGCATTATCACGCACCATTTCGGCATCAAGCCGGTATCTTGGACTACGGGAGAGCAGGGCGTTATCCGCATCACGTTCCAATTTTTCAGGCGTAACTTGAGCACTCTGACGATAGGTCGCTGAAGTGAGCATCAATTTGAGCATTTTTTGTACATCCCACCCCGAGGCGATAAACTCGGTTGCGAGCCAGTCGAGGAGTTCGGGATGCACCGGCGGTATGCCTTGCGTGCCGAAGTCTTCGGCTGTTTCCACAATACCGGCACCAAAGACGTTTTGCCAGAACCTGTTAATTGCGACACGAGCGGTGAGCGGATGTTCCGGCAACAGCAACCACTTCGCGAAACCGAGCCGGTTCGGTAGGGAGTCCTCCGGTAGCACAGGCAGGACAGCAGGGGTTTGTGGATAGACCTGTTCCTCTCGATGCTGATATTCACCACGCGCTAAGACATAAGCACCTCTTGGCTCCTCGCGCTCCTCCATGACAAGCGTTGTCGTCAAGGAAGCGTCCAGTGTATTCCGCTTTTGCTGGACCTCGGCTAAGTCAGTAAAGAGTGCTTTCAGATCAGCGAATGCACGCTTTGCATTTTCATTCACCGTCTTATCGGGTGTGACGTTGTTCCGATAGTAGTCCCGAATTTGTGCCTGTTTCTCAGTCTCGCGTTCACCACGAGGCATACCCGCAATTTCGACAACGGCTGCGGGTATCATTGGCGCGTCGGTTTCAATACGGAAATAGAAACCGGAAAGACCTGAATAGTTGACAACTTTCAGGAGGAGCGTATTATTCCCGGGTTTGAGTTGTACCTGGATTTGCTCTTGGTCGGCACCCGCGTCCCGTTGGACGTTTTTGGAGAGGACTTCTGTTCCATTCATCCACACCTTGAGTGCGTCGTTACTGCCGATATAGAGCTGCGCTTTCTGTTGCGTAACAGAGGCTATGTTTCGGAAAACGTAAGTCGCACTGTTTTCACCAACGATGTCGTTATGAACCTGTCCATCAACCCAATGCGCCTGCTTCTCCCATTTGACGGTCTTGCCGTTCACTTCAAAAGTGTCGTTTGTGTTGACGTTTTTCGTTTCAGGTTCATAGACTTGGTAGAAAGCGAGGTTACCATGTTCTGCCGTAAAGGGACCCGCGGCGTGCCAGTCTCCTAAAGTCATTTTGGAACCGATCGGATAGATCGTCGGGGCATCCGTCAGGGCGAGTCGGAGCCGTCCCAGGCTCTTCTGCCGTAAGTCGTACTCATGCTTGAGACGGATCTTCACGCTACCGCCTTCCATTCCAAAAGGCGCAGCGACAAGAAAGATTGCTTGCCGATTTTCGATTCGTCTGTCAAGTGCCCATCCGGTTTCTGGCTTGTCGTCAATCGCATTCGCAACGACACCCTCAAGTCCGTCTTCACCAAGTGCCTGTTCGTGGTCCGCCCACGCTTGCACTACCGGTATACGTGTCCACGGATCCTCAGGATCGACATCCGCAGTTTCACTTTCCACATCCGTTTCGGTTGATTGGCTTTCGGCTCTCGGCTCTCGGCTCTCAGCGGCTTGATTGGAAGGTTGGAAGGTTGGAAGGGCATCGGTTTCGTTATCGGCGTGTATTTCAGTTTCACTGTCCTCTGTCGGAGATGTGTTGGTATCTACCGTGGATGGAGCGATGAAGACAGCAAAATCGGTTAAAACAACGTTACTGTTAGCACTTCTTCCGACCCCGCCTTTCGGGAAAGATTCGTGTGTAAGCCCTTCCAATCGGACAGCGCTCCATTTCCCGGGTGGCAGTTCTGCAACAACCTCGTAAATTTCCTGTTCTGGATTGGTACCGCTGGCTAAGATAGAGTTACCTTCCAAGACTTCGAGTGTCGCGCCGCCTTTAGAGTAGAGCGATGTCGGTTTTAACGTTGTCCAGCGGGGCATCCTATTTTCCCAAGCGATTTGGGTCGCATCTACTTCAGGGATAGGTGCTTTCGTCTGTGCATCTAATTCCGCAATCTGTTCATCAAACGCTGCGAGTTCGGCTTCCTGCTCTGGGGTCGGCAGTTTCACAACAGGCGGAGAATCCTTGCGGTTGCCATCCATCGCCTTTTCGGTGATATTGTTGAAATAGGCGTAGAGTTGATAGAATTCCTTCTGCGTAATCGGATCGTATTTATGATCGTGGCATTGGGCGCACCCGACCGTCAATCCCATCCAGACAGTAGAGGTTGTATCGGCTCTGTCAATGGCGTACTGAACGTAGTACTCTTCGTCAATAGAGCCACCTTCGCTTGTTGTGACGTGGCACCGATTGAACCCAGTGGCGATGAGTTGCTCAAGCGTCGGTTCTGGCAAGAGATCCCCCGCCAGCTGCTCAATCGTAAACTGGTCAAACGGCATATTTTCATTAAACGCCTCAATCACCCAATCTCGGTAGGGCCACATTTCACGGTAGTTATCTAAATGGAGTCCGTGGGTATCTCCATAGCGCGCAACATCCAACCAGAACCGTGCGAGATGTTCGCCGTATTCAGGCTTTGCCATGAAAGAATCAATAAGCTTTCCGTAAGCATCGGGTGAATCATCTTCGAGAAATCGGTGGATCTCCTCGCGTGTCGGTGGTAAGCCGGTGAGATCGAAACTTAAACGTCGGATAAGCGTCCGTTTGTCGGCTTCATTTGCCGGACTGAGTCCCTCTTTTTCAAGACGTGAGAGTATGAACGCGTCAATGGGGTTTCGGATCCAGTCTCCGTTTTTGACATCTGGTGGTGTCGGACGAACTGGTGTTGTAAATGCCCAATGTTCTTCCCATTTCGCGCCTTCTCGGATCCATTGGGTAATAACATCAATCTGTTCTGGTGTCAGCGTCTTATTGAAACCTGCCGGTGGCATCCGGTAATTGTCAACGTTGGAAGCAACGCGAAGATGGAGTTCGCTCTCTTCAGGCTTACCCGGAACGATGACTGGGTATCCGCTCGGTTCGGAGAATGCGCCTGCTTTCGTGTCAAACCGCAGGTTAGCCTCTCGTGTCTTTGCATCGGGTCCGTGGCAGGCGAAGCAGTTATCGGCAAGGATAGGTCGGACATCAAGGTTGTAATCAACGGCTGCTTGTGTAGACTCGCTTTCTTCCGCAGATACTGAGTAAACTCCCAGTACAACGAGGCAGAAACACACTAACATGACCGATAGTGGAATTGTATTAGCAGTTTTCACTGGAACTCTCTCCCTTTTCAGCGTTTAGGATGCAGTTCACACGTTTTGAAAAATAAAAAGCGTGAGTTACAATTTGCTATAGCAGAATTAGCATATTGTGACGCTTCAGTGAGTCAAAAGGTTTAGCAGTAATTTTACGGTGTGGTTGCTTTTTTGTCAAACATTTTATTTTGTGTTAAGGACACTGAGTTTTCGTTGACACTTCAGAACAAACGTAGTATAATTTTAATGTTGATATTAAGACGGTTTCAAGTGATGGACGCCTCGAATGGTGAGCAGGAGATTTCGTTATGGCATTTAGCGATTTCAAAACAATCCCTGACGTTCAGAGAAAATTTGGTATCCGACACATCGAAAATGACTTCATAGAAGTTGATGGAGGCTTGCTCCCTTCAGAACAGTTTTTGCAAGAATTGGAGTTTAGCAGGCAGCATATTCCTATTTTTGCCTCCGAGGGTGCCCGATGTGAAGCCCTTATCTTCCCTATTTTACGGGAAGTCTATAAAGCGTACGCTGCCAATTACACATTATGGATAAAGGCACCTCTTACTTACGATGAGACGCTGAGCGGCACACCCGATTACTTTGTTTCAACACGATCTGAATTGGGCATGCTTATTGTTGGTACGCCGTTGATAATTTTGGTTGAGGCAAAGAAAAACGATTTTGAACAAGGTTGGGGACAATGTTTAGCGGAGTTAGTCGCCGCGCAAAAGATAAATGAGGATATGGAACATCCTGTGTACGGTATTGTCAGCGACGGCACGTTGTGGCAGATTGGACACCTTATCAACGAAACCTTCACCCAAAACAGAACGAGTTTT
>VXZL01000082.1 GCA_009845505.1 Candidatus Poribacteria bacterium
TCTCAATTCGGGAATGTTAGCATTTAGAATAATAAACTCTAATGGAGGATCCAACAGTGAAAAAGAGCTTAATTACCCTTGGCACAAAAACTTCATTTTTTCTACTAATTGGTATTTCATTCGCTTTAATAAGTTGCGGTAGGGTACAACAGGCAGATGTTCTTTCAGCACCATCAGCGAAGCAGGCAATCGCTACAATCGGCCCAGCAAGCGACAGTAGCGTAACCGGAATAGCGACTTTCACACAAAACGGCGACCAAATCACACTTACCATTGAAATACAGGGCGCATCACCGGGAATCCACGCCGTCCATATCCACGAGAGCGGTGATTGTAGTGCACCCGACGGCACGTCCACCGGTGGACACTGGAATCCCACCGGTGTCGCACACGGGAAATGGGGAGTCGGTGAATTCCATCTCGGAGACATCGGCAATATAACCGTTGGTGAGGACGGCACCGGCAGCATTGAATTGACGACCGATCTCTGGGAAATCGGCACGGGTTCCGATGTAGATGTAGTCGGCAGAGGCATTGTCGTCCACGCGGGTGCTGACGATTTCACCTCACAACCTTCAGGTGCTGCTGGTGCGCGTGTGGGGTGTGGCGCGATCGTGTTATCGGAATAAGTGGACAACGATGTTTCACCTGAGCAGATTTCAGCACGCCATTCTTAAACACGTATGGTCCTATGCATCCTTAATATGCCTGCTTCTAACGGCACCTATGTTTTCAGGCTGCGAGAAGATGCGAAATCTCCTCGCATCCACCCAAGGAACAACCAGCGATGCCTGTACAGATGGCACACGCGTCCTCAACGTCGGTTTCTATGCCTATTTCGAGCCTTTGAGTTACAGTGCTGACCCAGATCTGAATGCTGATGGTTTCAATACCCATCAAGGCTACGAAGCCGACCTATTGACAGCACTCGAAATGATGGAAGGCGTGGGCTCTCTTTTTCCAGAACGGCTATCCCTGAATGGCCCGGCATCTGGCTCAAATCCGCCGAACCTGCGTATGATATGATCGGGGGTGGTATCACAATTCTCGATTCTCGGACGAAAGACGCTGCAGGCACACCACGGGTCGTCTTTACATCCGGGCATGTCAAATTTCGCCAATCCCTCCTCGTCCGCACCGAGGACGCTGAACGACTCGCTACGCATGCTGCCCTCACTGATGATGTACGCGTCGGTGTGCTTCCTGGCACCACCGGAGAAGCGCGTTTGCTGGAACTGACAGGACTTGTTGATGCCAACGGTGCGCTCGCGGCGGGGGCAAGCATTGAGACCCCGCAGGGCACCGTTATTGCCGATGGCACAGCAGACTATAAAATTACTGCCGCTGAAATCTCCCCGAATTTGGTAGGTAGAAGCCATCTCGTCCCGCCTTCCGAAAACATGCCACAAGTTATCTATCTTGGAGGTGAACTTGGCGAATCGGAGCTCCTGGAAGCACTCGCTACAGGCAGTATTGACGCAGTCGCTCGGGGCGAAATCGGCAACCGAGATACTGTTCACACTTCTGGCGGAGCATTGGTTGTCACCGCTCTTGATGAAGCAGTCGAGTACGGCGGCTTTACGTTCGCCTTGGAAGATGCCGAATTGGCAGCATGCATTGATGAGAAAATCAACTATCTGACAGATAATGGAAACATCGGGTACGAGGAATGGTTGCAGGATCCTTCAGTATTTATAAACCGCGCCGCACTGTGGAACACCACACGGTAATCAGGGCTGTTTAGTTTTCCAATAATTTAGGTCCGGATGCCCGAACTTGTTCGGGAAAAGCGCGCTGTCCCGAATAAATTCGGGCATCCGGAACAAAGATCCCTCACATAAGTAAACTTATCCCTTAAAACTAAACGACCCGGCACAGTAATTGTCCCACTTGACTTAGAACTGAAAGTCTGCTATACTTCCAAAGCAAAGAATCATGGAGAGGAAATCCCAAACACGTGAACTCGTCCAAACGCCCAAACCAAGATGCGCTCTACCAAGCACTCAACATCTATCGGGATGCCATGCGTCCCTTCATTCTTAAAAACCTGAAAACGGTACAAGACTTATCACCCAAAGATCGCTTTGAAAACGAAGCGGATATAGATGTGGGTGATTTTCGATACCTTGTCAGTGAGTACTGGCATGATGTTTTTAAACACCGCTTCGATCCAGATCGAGATATCCGTAGTGCTGTAGGTATCATAACCGAAGCACGAAATAAGGTTGCCCATCCCCAAGCAGAAGACCTCACATCGGGATATACCCTCTCCCGACTCCATGAAATTGCCGATATACTTGGACAAATCAATGCCCCTGAACAGAAACGGGAAGTTGAAACCATCCGCGACAAGTTGCTAACCAATACAGCACCAACCGTAGAAGCCAAACCGAAACTCCCGCGTAGAAAAGCAGCAGACCTCACCCCATGGCGCGATGTCATCCGTCCGAACACCGATGTTATTGAAGGTTCTTTCCGAAAATCGGAATTCGCCGCCGATCTTCAGGAAGTTTTTGAAGGAAAAGCGAAAACCTCGGAATATGGCGAAACTGACATCTTCTTCAATCAAACATACATCACCCCGGGACTCAAGGAATTGTTGGTTAACACCCTAAAACGACTCGGCGGTAAAGGCAGCAATCCAGTTATCCAACTCAAAACCGGTTTTGGCGGTGGGAAAACCCATAGTCTCATTGCCCTCTATCATCTTATTACCGGTATTAATATTCTAAGAGAACTTCCAGCGGACGATCAATACAAGCGACTCCGAGAAGAAATAGAAGATATCTTGGAGGAAGCGGATTGGGATGACAACACACCGCTTAACGCCAACGTCTCTGTTCTGGTCGGTACCTACCTCTCTATGACCGACGCAGATGAAACCAAACAGGGGGACCCACTCAATACGCTCTGGGGTATGATGGCAGAGCAACTCGGTGGACAGGATGCCTATAATATCATTGGTGAAGCCGCACGCATGGGAACTGCCCCCGGCGGAAATCAGTTGGACAGACTCTTTGAACACGTCGGTCCCTCTGTCATCTTAATAGATGAACTCGTTGCCTATGTCCGTAATGTACAAGGCGTCACACAGGAAAGCATCTACACCTTCTTTCAGGCAGTTACAGAGTCTGTAAACAGGTCTAAGAACGTTACACTCGTTGCAACGCTACCAGAAGGACAAATACACGCAGGCGGCGAAGGTGGGATGACCGCTCTTGATACCCTCGGATCTATCCTCGAAAGGGTTGATGCTGTCTCTATTCCGTTAGAAGTGGATAACGCTTATGAGGTCGTCCGCAGGCGACTGTTCGGTAACCTAATTGACGAGACAGAACGCGACCAGACCTGTGAAGCGTTCCGAAGGATGTACCAGAACTCCCGCAGCGAATATCCGAGTAACGTTAGCGATCAAGACTACCTGAAACGCATGAAAGATTGCTATCCTATCCACCCGGAGATATTCGATCGGCTTTTTCAAGACTGGTCGGCTATCCCTGGATTTCAACGCACCCGCGGTGTCCTCCGAATCATGGCGACTTGCATTTCTCGTCTTTATCAAGAGCAGGACCCCTCTCTGCTGATAATGCCTGCGAACCTCACCCTTGACGATCCCGCGCTTTCCGACGAATTCACCAGACTCTTGGCAAGGTCTGGCGGAAATTGGGACCCCGTCGTCCAAGAGATAGACAGCCACGGTTCTCGCACCGATCAGATTGATCGAGATTTTCAGAGTTTCATTGAGGTCGGTAGTGCAGCACGGCGTATCGCGCGTACCATATTCCTCGGCAGTGCTACCAGCCATGCGGTCAAGGGTATATCTCGGCAGCAAATTCATCTCGGTGTTGTTGAACCCGGACAAGGGGTCTCAGTCTACAACGATGCTCTCAGCAGAATGACCGGCAACCTCTATTTCCTCTATAACCTTGACGAGAGATACTACTTCCACACCCAAGAGAACCTCAATAAAGTCGCTATAGATCGCGCAGCAGAATACTCCGAAGAAGATATCCACGCTGAAATTGTTTCACGCTTGGAAAGAACTGTTCAAAGCACTTCAAACGTGAGGGTCTGTCCTACATCCGTAAACCTTGTCAAGGATTCCCAAACCCTTCAGTACGTCATTCTCCACCCGCAGGCATCCCTACCCAGCCGCGAGAAAGAGACCGATTTAGCGCGCGAAGCTGCGCTTAAAATTCTTACATATAACACGGACGATGAAAGACCGCGCACCTTCAGGAATACCCTCCTCTTCATCGCATCGCGGCGAGACGACATCCGAGAACTCAGAAATTTCGTCAAAAACTACCTTGCATGGCACTCTATCATGAACGGAGATGCCCTACACAGGGCACTCACTCATCTTGAAGGCGCGCGGTTAGACCAGACAACGGAGAACCTTGAAGCCGCTGAGGATGCCGTAACAACAGCACTCTTCAAGGCATATCGATGGGGACTTGCACCCTCACAAGTAGACCCGCAGAAGAATGACTATGATTTTTCTGTTGCTGACACAAAGCCGACAGATGGCAGAATTGTCCAACGCCTCCGTGAAAAGTTTACTGACGAGGATGCAATCGTCACAAAAATTGCCCCTGACATCTTCGCTGCACGGTTACAACAATACATCTGGAGTAGCGATGCTTATCAAGAGCATGTTGGCGTAGATACTCTCTGGGAACTCATGACACAAAACGTCTACATGCCCCGCCTGAGAGATCGGAACGTCTTGGCGACGTGTCTTAGAGACGGAATCGCAGCAGGAACGTTTGGCTATGCCAGCGCGTATCAAGATGGCGATTATCGGAACTTCCGTTTTGAAGAACAGATCGGGGGACTCCGAATCGCTGAGGAGAGTACTGCCGTTCTCATAAATCCTGAAATGGCGAAGCTGCTCAAAGAAGCACAAGAAGAAAAACAGGTGCCGCCAACACCCCCAGAACCCGATCAAAAAGCAACAGGCGGTTCGACAGGCATTGTAGTCGATCCACCCCAACCAAAGGGACCTACGCATATTGTTGTCACTAAGGCACTGCAGTTAGAATTACCTTTCATGGACGATATAGAAACCCTCCAAGACGAAATTGCCCGCACCCTCCAAACAGACGGCGGAAGGGTCACAGTCGAAATCACCGTTACCGCCGACAAATCAGACGGCTTTTCGGAAAATACCACCCGCGCCGTTAAGCAAAACAGCGAACACCTCAACGCCGACTTCAAAAGCGACTAAAAACCTGCAGTCTTTGTAGCACAAACTTTTATGGTAGATCCTAAAAATAGATACACATCTTGTAGGGGCAGCCCTTGTGGCTGCCCACTCACCTGTTAGTCTGTGCCTTCCAAATCCGCTTGACATTTTTCGCCGCTTTACCGTATAATATAACTATGGCACAAGATTATGACAACATGGGGAAAAAATTGTGGGCGGATTATGCCGAAGACCTCTCGCGATTTGTACTCAATATAGATAATGTCGAAGTGCTTGCCGACTTGGACACTGAGCAACAGATCATCGAGAGGCAAACCGACATTACAAAGCACATTCGTATCAACAACCACGAGGCGATTTTACACGTCGAGTTGCAGCTCCGTGATAGTACAGACAGTCCCATGTGGGCACGGAACGCCCAATATCAAGGATACCTCGTCGGCAAATACCAGATACCTGTCTACTCCAATGTTATCTATTTCCACCCAAGAGCTGGCAGGAATGATCCGGGCGGTTACACCTACAAGTGGCACGGCTACGAACACACCAATCGTTATAAAGTGATACGGCTGATTGAGATAGAGGGCGAGCCGATTTTGGAGATGCAGGCACCGGGTATATTACCGTTTACCCCTTTGATGAAACCGCCTGCAGGGATGGACCTTGAACGCTGGGTGCAAGAGTGTATAAATGCCACGCGCGCAACGCCTGTGGATCAACAGGCGGATTTACTTTACGGGCTTTCCCTTTTTGGAAGCATAAGACATGACCCTCAACTTTTCAAGGAACGCATACCGGAGGAACTCATGCAAGAATCTAAATTTTACCAACTCATGCTAAAAGAGACGACTATTGAGTACATACTCGCCCTGCTTGAACAGCAATTTCACACAGAGGCGGTGCGCGCCTTAACGCCTATGCTCCGAAACATTGATGATCTGGAACGGCTTAAGGAACTCCATCTCGCAGCAGCGCGGGTGCCGAATATCGAAACCTTCGCACAAAAACTGATTGACTGACGCATACCGAGGGAACGCATGCAAGAATCTAAGACTTACCAATCTTTAATGCAAAGAGTTGCCAAAGAAACGACTATCGAGCACATCTTGGTGGTTCTTAAAACGAAGTTCCCTCCAGAACTTGTAGATGCCTTAAAGCCCGCACTTCAAGATATAGACGACTTGGAGCGGCTTGAGGATCTTTATCTTCAAACAATTCATGCAAGTAGCATCCAAGCCTTTGCACAAAAACTGATTCAATAGACGTATGCCCAATTACCGAAAGAAACTCATTGAAGTCAATATTCCCCTCCAAGCCATCAACGTAGAATCCGCAAAAGACGCATCACTCACACACGGACATCCGTCTACACTCCACCGCTATTGGGCACGTCGACCTCTCGCTGCATGCCGCGCAGTTATTTTCGCCAGTATGGTAGACGACCCCTCCGAATGCAAAGACGAATTCCCAACCGAACCCGAACAGAACGCTGAACGCAACCGCCTCCACAACCTCATGAAGCGACTCGTGATATGGCAAAATAGCAACGACGAAAACCTCCTTGCAGAAGCACGCTATGAAATAGCATTTTCTGTTGCCCGTAACAACGGAGAAAATCTATCAGTTTTTCGCGAAAAATTCAAAAATGACCCAAACGCAGTCCTACAATATCTGAACGACCACTGTCCGGCTGTCTACGATCCGTTCTGCGGTGGAGGCTCCATTCCATTGGAAGCGCAACGTTTAGGGTTACGCGCCCGCGCCTCCGATCTAAATCCACTCCCTGTCCTGCTCAACAAAGCGATGATTGAACTGCCCCCGCAGTTCCACAACCAGAAACCCGTCAATCCCGATGCCGATCCGCTGGGAATGTTCACTGGTACGGGAAGAAAAAGAACGCGTGTCCCTTGGAAAGGCACCGCAGGCTTGGCAGATGATATCCGCTACTACGGTGCATGGATGCGTGAGGAGGCGTACAAGCGAATCGGACATCTCTATCCGAAAGCAGAACTTCCGGACGGAACCGCTGCAACCGTCGTTGCATGGTTGTGGGCGCGCACGGTGCCGTGTATCAATCCTGCGTGTGGCCTCCAGATGCCTTTAATGAAAACCTTCCAATTATCAAAAAAGAAGGGCAACGAGCATTGGGTTAAACCTGTTGTTGATAGAAAATCAAATACTATTTCCTGGGTTGTGCAAACCAATGATGAAGGAGTACCAGGACCTACCGTCCATCGGACAGGTGCACACTGTTGCGGATGTGGAACTTCTGTTAAATTGCCTTACGTCCGAGAACAAGGGCAAGCAGGTAACATAGGTGGGATAATGACAGCGATAGTCGCCGAGGGGACCCGCAAGAAATTGTTCTTGTCACCTACTGAAAAACACCTTCAAACAGCTGGCTTCCCGACCCCTAAGTGGCGACCAAAGGAAGAAATAATAAATACACCCAAAGTTAGTGCGCTTGTCTATAGTATGACCCATTGGCATGAACTCTTTACTGCTCGCCAACTTACCGCCCTAACTACTTTCAGCGATCTATTATCGGAAGTTCACAAACAGATAACCGAGGATGGCGCGACGGAAGAATACGCCTGCGCTGTTCGCACCTACCTGTCCCTTGCTATTGGTAGGACTATTGATGCCAATTCCAGTTTCACGCGTTGGCATAACTCAGGTGAGAAAATTGAAGCAGTTTTCTCACGGCAGGCTATTCCAATGCTCTGGGACTTTCCTGAAGCAAATCCCTTTTCCACTTCAATACAGAATTGGGAGGCACAAATAGATTGGGTAGCAAAGGTTGTTGAGAATCTGCCAACATCAACGAACGGAGGCGAGATTTATCAAGCGGATGCGACTACGACAACGCACGCTGTTGATAATCCGCTTATTGTTACGGATCCCCCCTACTACGATAATATACAATATGCCGAACTTTCCGATTTTTTCTACGTCTGGTTGAGGCCTCTGCTTCGCGATATATATCCGGAGCTTTTCGCCGGTATGATGACTCCCAGAGATGAAGAGATAGTCGCCGCGCCGCGGTTTGAAAATCCAGCACAACACTTTGAAAAATTGCTCGGCAAGGCGTTGGTCCGGATGCGGCAGCACTGTTCTGACAAATTCCCCTCCTCCATTTTTTACGCTTACAAACAGCAAGAAAATGAGCAGAATGGTAAAGCCTCTACCGGTTGGGAAACGATGCTCATGGCAATCATCAACGCAGGTTTTCAGGTTGCTGCTACTTGGCCCTTGCGCACTGAACGAACAACAGGCCTTAAGGGTGATAAAAACGCACTCACCTCCTCCATTGTGTTGGTGTGTCATCCTCGTTCCGAGACCGCGCCTACCGTAACCCGCCCCGAATTTCTACAAGCACTGAAAAAAGAGATGCCCCGGGCCCTTGAAAGACTCACGCGCGTCGCAAATATTAGACCCGTCGACTTGGCGCAAGCCGCCATCGGGCCGGGGATGGAGATTTATTCCCGCTATAGTAAAGTCGTGCGGATTAGCGGCGAAGTTGTGCCGATACGCGAGGTTCTCACACACATCAACAACGAAATCACCGCATACCATGAAAAAGAGACCGGAGAATTGGATCCGGAAACTCAATTCTGTTTGACATGGCTCCAGCAGCACGGTTACACAGAAGGCAATTTCGGCGACGCAGATGTCCTTTCAAAGGCGCGGGATGTAGATACCGCCACTATGCATAACAAAGTGCTGCTTAGAGATCGTGGCAAGGTTCGGCTACTGAGACCTGAAGAATACGCTGATCGTGAAAACAGCGAGGATATGACAGCCTGGGAAGGATGTCTACGGATGGTGTGGCATCTCTCCAGTGAAGAAAGGAGCGGCGGGGTTTCTGGATGTACCGCTGTCGCCCGCGCCATGCGCGATTATGAATCCGCAAAACGTTTGGCACGCGTCCTATATGCCTACTATGATGCCCGCGGCGATGCGGAGAGTGCAGCACGCTACAACAACCTCGTAACCCAGTGGCAGTATATTTCCCAATCAATGGGGTCACCAGAGCAGAGAGAGTTGGATTTGTAATCCGCGTAATCCGCATAATCCGTCTAATCCGCGATTCAGACAATGGGAAGTACCCGATGCGTGACACAGTTACCCCCTACGTCCTACAGTATCAACTCAAACGTAACCTCCGTCCCTTCACACGCGAGGAGATTTTACAGTTGCCCACCAGACGCAGCGGCGTATATGCGTTGTGGCGAAAAACCGGTACCGAAGGTCGAAACGAGTGTCTCTACGTCGGGGAATCCACAACTTGTGTCCGAAGACGGCTATTACAGCACGCTTCAAACGCACAGAATGATGAACTCCACTCACAACTTCGGATGTTTAAACCCATCATCCAATTCTCAGTAGAATTCACAGAGGATGCCGAGGAAACCGTCTTATTAGAAACCCAACTCATCCGCGAGTGGAAACCAAAAACCAATCTGAAAATGAATCCTGATAAGTGAAGGACCCTATCCCTAAA
>VXZL01000141.1:0-2544 GCA_009845505.1 Candidatus Poribacteria bacterium
CCGAAAAAATAGAAAATTATTTAGATAGGTCTGCTATTGACCTTGAGCCGAGAACGCATCATTAAAACCAACGACGCACGAATGTTTGCTCGATCACAACGCAAAAAATACGGCACTTATGTGCGCGAGACTTCAATGCCTACAAGGCGACTTGGTAAACATCCTAACGCCAAGGTATACACGTACCGGCGCGTGATTTTTGTCGTCGCTATTCTACTTACTTTCGCTTTTATCGCGAGGATAGTACTCAGTTTTTTTGGCACTGAATATGTCTCCCTTGAATTGTCTGGAAATGTACACTATACAGAAGTACAAATCTATGATATATTGGCTGAGCAGTTGGACAACATCGTTACAGATTTTGAAGGACAAACGGAGAATTATCTCAAAGAAAACCTGAGTTATATTAAAGAGGCACACGTTTCCAAGCATGTCATGAAACGTTTGTTTACTGTTGAAATTACTGAGCGTGAACCTTTTGTCTTACTCAGGTTTTATGAGGGTTTTAAAAATCCGCCTGTCCTCGGTACAAGTGTTGATCAAGATTGTTCGTTTTTCTTGCTGGATATTGACGCACATGTTTTGGAGCGTATAGAGGTTGGAGAAGCGGGGGTGCCGGTGGAGAAGCGATTTCAAGGAATGGTTATGCTTATTGCAGCGGGTGATAAGTTCCCAAAAGTTGGCACTGTCGTCCAAACTTCTGGAGTCCCCGTGGCTGTGAAAGTCTTAAAAAGTGCTGTGATACAGCAACCCGAACTGGCCAAACAAATAGAAACTATAGACGCGAGCCGTCCACAGCAAATTAAAATGCAAATTGAAACGTTACCTCTGCCAGTTTGGATTGCATCGGATACGGTTGAAGCCGGACTTCATCATGTTACGTTGCTTTTGAAACAGCATAGGGGTCGTATACTCGAACTTCTCAAAGTGCCTCCAGATGCAACGCAACCGTACTTGGACGCGAGATTTGAAGATTCGATCTACTTAGGCGGTTATACGCAAAAGCAATAACGTCTATCTCGTAAATACTGGATCGTGCGGAGTGTGAAATCTCCACCTCTCAGTCGTATTCAGAAAAGAGAAAAGGGGGTGAAAACTTATATGCCTAAACAGAATGTTATCGCGGGACTTGATATCGGCTCGAGCAAAATTTCGGTAATCGTTGGGAACACGCTGCACGGTAGTGGTGAAAAAATAGGAATCGTTGGTGTCGGTCACGCGCCTTCCAAGGGACTTAGAGGTGGTGTTGTTGTTGACATCAATCAGACAGCCGAAGCTATCCGCAAAGCCATCTCCAGCGCAGAATTGATGGCGGGTGTCAAAATTGATTCTGTCTGTGTGGGAATCTCTGGGGAACATATCATTGGTCAGACTTCGCATGGTGTCGTTTCTGTTGCCAATACTGAAATTTCACATGAGGATGTTGAACGAGCAATGGTGGCGGCGAAGGCAATTTCTATTCCTTCCGACCGTGAAAATTTACACGTTATTCAACAGAGTTTTGTCGTTGACGCACAAAGTCGTATCAGGGAACCTGTTGGGATGTCAGGTGCACGCCTTGAAGCCTATGCCTATATTATTACGGGTGGAACAACGGCTATTCAGAATTTGCTCAACAGTATTGAAAAGGCTGGCGTGCCGATCGTCGAAACGCTCGTCGCGGCACCGCTCGCGGCATCTCAAGCAGTCCTCTCAAGAGATGAACGGGAAGTCGGAATCGCACTTGTTGATATCGGTGATGGAACAACTGAAATCATCGTCTATAAAGAGGATTCTATCCAACATACAGCCGTAATTCCTGTCGGAGGGCAGCACATCACTAATGACATCGCTCAATACCTAAAGGTTACCCTCCCGGAAGCTGAAGAACTAAAAATTCACCGAGGATGCGCATGGACGGAATTGGTCACAATGGATGATGTACACCCGATTCCCGTCGCTACGGATGCAAAGCCGCGTTTCATTGATCGATATGAACTCGCACAAATTATCGAATACCGTATGGCAGAAATCCTTGAGATCATTGCTTATGAATTAGGGGATACACCGCTTCCGGGCGGACTCGTATTCACGGGTGGAACCGCACTCATCGATGGACTGCAAGAACTTGCTGAGGCTATGCTACAACTTCGTGTTCAGATCGGATACCCCAAAGGAATACAAGGATTAACCGATCGCGTAAATCATCCAATGTACGCTGCTGGCATCGGACTCGCTCTTTACGGTGAGAGCCTCAGACAACAAGAGCATGAACACCACATGCGCCAACGCGGTAATACCTTTGGGGCACTCCTACAACGCGTCAGAGAGTGGTTCGGGTATTAAATCCACGGTTTTATGGGCTGATCTTGATCCACGCTGAATGTGTAAGGTAATTTAGTTTGTCTCTAATTTCGGTCTTTTGTTCAAACCTCTTTTTGTAAGAAGGATTCTCCAATCCCGACGCTTCTTATAGGAACGATTTCCTAATCGCAACTACTTTTGTAGAGGCGACAGAAACCTAAAACTGAATGACCTAAACTTACAGGAATACTTGACTTAAGT
>VXZL01000141.1:2554-9689 GCA_009845505.1 Candidatus Poribacteria bacterium
GTCTATTAGCGTATAATTTAACATGAAAAAGCGGATTCAATGAAAGTTATTACGGAACCTCAACCTGGAAATTGAGGCTATAACGATAGGAGGAATTAGGTTGCTGTGGCTTACGGATAGTAACTGAAATCCAACATGATAGAATTTGAACAAGAAGAATTTGAAAACTTACGTGCCAAAATCAAAGTCGTTGGTGTCGGTGGAGCGGGTGGGAACGCTGTCAAACGGATGATTGAAGCAGGACTTACCGGCATAGAGTTTTACGCCGTTAACACAGACCAGCAGGCACTCCTGACCTGCCGAGGGGCTACGCAAATCCAGATTGGTGTTAACACCACTGAGGGTTTAGGGTCCGGAGCTAACCCTGATATCGGTAGAAAAGCCGCTGAAGAAGACAGAGAGCATCTGCAAACTATCGTCGAAAATGCCAATATGGTCTTTATCACCGCTGGTATGGGGGGCGGCACTGGGACTGGCGCAGCGCCTCTCATCGCTTCCTTTGCCCGCGAACGTGGCGCACTTACTATCGGCGTTGTCACTAGACCCTTTAACTTTGAAGGACAGCGTCGCGCAGACCAAGCCGAAGCAGGACTTGACGAACTACGCGCCGCAGCCGATTCTGTAATTGTTGTACCAAATCAACGTCTCATTGACACAATGGACAGGAAACTCCCAATTCGGGATGCATTCCGTATCGGTGACCAGATTCTCCTCCACGGGGTTCAGAGTATTTCTGATATTATCACCGAAGCTGGCGAAATTAACGTTGACTTTGCGGATGTTGAGTCCATTATGCGCGAAGCCGGTAGCGCACTCATGGGAATGGGACGCGCAACGGGTGATAATCGCGCACAAATCGCCGCAGAACAAGCAATCAGCTCTCCACTCCTTGAACAGACCGACATCGCCGGGGCTATCGGGATGATCGTCAACATTACTGCCCCCCCGGATTTCATGATGCATGAACTTGATGAGGCGATGCAGGTCATTAAAGATACCGCCACCGATGCACAAATCATCTTTGGGCTTGTTTACAAAGATGAATTGGAACTCGGAGATGAAGTCCTTGTAACTGTCATTGCAACAGGTTTTGATGCGGATGCGGATGATGTTTTCGGTGCTCAAGACAGAGAATACGGCTCGCGGTATGATGATGTGGAGGCTTATCAAAGGCAGCCATTGTCCCCACAGAAGCAACGTGTACCGACTCCCGGCAGGACCAGACCTGGTGCTGGCAGAACACTACCCAGCAGGTCTGTTGCGCCAGTCCGTGAACGCAGACCAAACGTAGAACCACCAATGGAGCAAGAGGAACAGCCGCCGCAGCCGCGGCAAACCAGATCAGCGCGTGGAAAAGAAAATACACGGCAGCGCGGTGGTACGGATTGGGAAATCCCAGCATTCCTCCGTGTTCAAAAAAGAGGGCAGAACAACAAATAGAAATTACCTCTATATTTTCTTCCTATCAGTGCCGCTTTTTTTAATTAAGTGGGGTTTGTAATCCCCGCGCGTAAGCCTAAAGTAGCCTCGATAACGGGATCGAGGCTACTTCATAGATTGAAATCGCATTGCTTTTTCTTTCTCGACGCGTCTTTTATTCGCACCCTACTATGCCCAAGGATAACTGTGAACTTACGTCAACATTACCAACATCTCCGTAGCCAAGAACAGGGCGGATATAATAATTTCAGGAAACCGAACAAATTTGCACTCGTCTATCCGAGTACCTATGAACTCGGAATGTCGAGCCTTGGTGTTCAGGTTATCTATGCTACCCTCAACAATCGAGCGGATACCGCTTGCGAGCGTGTCTTTGTGCCTGAATCTCAGTATCTTCGCCAGTTGGTTACTCAAAAAAGTCCGCTTTTCTCATTCGAGACGCAGACAGCACTCAATAGATTTAATATTATCGGATTTTCCGTCTCCTTTGAATCGGACTATGTGAACATCCCGCGGACGTTGGAGCTCGCAAATATCCCGCCACTTGCCGAAGAGCGCACAGAATGGGACCCGCTCATCATCGCTGGTGGTATTAATATCTCTTACAATCCTGAACCCATTGCTGATTTTGTGGATGTCTTTGTTGTCGGGGAGGCGGAGCTTGTCGTTCATCAACTCATGGCACACTTTGACGAGTGGAGGCAACGTGGGGCACCCAAAAGCGAATTGCTTGAAACGCTTGCAACTGTTCCAGGACTTTATGTACCCAGTTTCTATGACGTAACTTATAGAGATGATCGGACTATTGACGCTGTCTCTCCAAAACCCGGCGTGTCACCGCAGATTCGCGCCGGTGCCGTTCCCAAACTTGATGATGTTGAAACTTGCACACACATCCATACCCCAAATACTGAATTCTCAAATGCCCATCTTATTGAAATTGTGCGAGGCTGCGGGAGACAATGCCGTTTTTGTGTTGCCGACTATGCACGCCGGTGGCCACGGCACCGTTCCGTAGAGAATACCCTTGCCCTTGCAGAACGGGCACGGGGTATTACTGATAGAATTGGACTCGTCGGTGCCTCTATCTCTGACCATCCCGAAATTGATGAAATTGCTTCAGGTCTCGTCGCGCGTGGGTTCCGTATCTCTTGTGCTTCGCTCCGTGCTGAAACCGTCCGTGCCCCTTTGCTCGATGCACTCGCTGACAGTGAACAGGGGACAATCACGATTGCACCCGAAGTTGCAACTGAGGAACTCCAGAAGGTAGTCAATAAGGCGATTCCACGTGAACGTCTTTATCACGTCTTTGAAGAAGCACTGAAACGCGATATTCTCAACCTCCGTCTATATTTTCTTATCGGTGTTCCGCAGGAAACCCCAGCGGATGTTGAGGCTATTGTTGATATGGCGAAGGAGATGCGAACCATATTGCTGCCGCACGCAAAACGGACCGGCAGGATGGCTCGTATCAGTTTTACTATTTCTCCGATGGTGCCAAAACCGCATACGCCTCTCCAGTGGGTAGCGATGGAATCCCCCAAAACCATTGCCCGAAAACTTGACTTTTTGAAACGCGAAATTAACCGTCTCGGTAGCATAAAAGTCGGATCCGCAAGTGCAAGACTCGCACACCAAGAAGCCGTTTTCGCACGCGGCGATCGGCGACTCGGAAAGGTTATATTAGAACTCGCACGCGGGACATCATGGAACCAAGCCTTCCGTAAATGCGGGTTGTTACCTCATTTTTACGCCACGCGTGAGCGTCCACTGCATGAGGTCAATCCGTGGGACCACCTCGACCTCAACGTCAAACCTCAATTTTTACAACTTGAATTCCACAAGCAGGAAAAAGGTTTTATGACCAGTGCCTGTGACACAACCGTCTGTAAAAAGTGTGGTGCTTGCTAATTTCTCGTGCTGCACCGCTTAACCTTGCTGAATCCGATTTGCTATCTGGTAAATCTTAATGTTTTCTTAGGAGGAATTCACTATGGGCAAATTCAGACAATTTATAGGAGTGTTTGTTACAATATTTGTGGTGCTAACCTTTACGGCTCCTTTGTATGCAGGGTTAGATGATAAATCCCTCGTTTTATACCTCTCCTTTGATGAAGGGAAGGGAGGGAATGCTGCAGACGGTTCTGTACACGGTCATGACGGTGAGCTTATCGAGGATCCCGCGTGGGTAGATGGACAGTTCGGCAAGGCTTTAGAGTTTGATGGCACGAAGCAACAATACGTCATTGTGCCTATCAACGACACTTTACAATTAAGAGAAGAATTCTCTGTCGCTTTCTGGGTTAAGCGGGACAAAGCCCAAATTCGAGATTGGAATTATATGGTGGCTGCTGGAAGTTTGAAATGGGCAACGATTTTTCAGAATGCCAGCAGTAATACTTTTTTCTGGTCAACATCGGGTGGTGCGTGGGCACAGAAAGCCGTCAGCGACGATATTCAACCTGAAGATTGGGTCCATTTGGCAGTCACACACGATACCGGATCAAAGGTCACCATCTACAATGACGGGAAAGTAGCCGGTGGTGGTGCTAAACCGCCGCCTGTTGATGAGATTGACGGTTCTATTATGGTCGGTGCTCGCCATCCCGGTCAAGAATTTTTCACTGGGATCATTGATGAGGTATTTCTCTTCAACCGGATTATCACCGATGCGGAAATCAGCGACATTATGAACGGCGATTTCCTACCCGTTGAACCCGCAGAGAAACTCACAACGACATGGGGGAGTATTAAAGCAGATCGCGATTAGCTATTCGCATACCGCTGTTCGCGATTCGCGTACCGCTGTTCGCGTCTTTTGTACCACACGCCAAATGCCCGGGGAATGCCACACGGCATTCGTACCCCGGTGAAGCCCACACGGGCTTCATACCGTTGATTTCATGCCATAAGGCATGAATACCGTTGATTCTGATTTACGCGCATTTGGCGTTGATTCCTGTTAGTCTGTGTCGGACAGTCTGCGGTCTGCGGTTCGCTATCCGCTTATCGCGATTTGCGGTAGACGGTTCGCGATACGCGGGAAACGGAAGCGTATGTTGAAAATTATTTTTATCATATATCTTCTCTTCACCACTTTTGAAATCTCTGCCTTATCTAATCCCTCACCCGCTGAAAAGCATTATCAGAACGCCTCCGCTTATCACGCTATTGGCGAGTTTGAGCAAGCCGTCGCCGAGTACAAGAAAGCCATCGCTCTTGCACCAAAATCTCCTGTCTTTTATAACAGGCTTGGTATTGCGTATTCTGAACTGAAGCAGTATGAGGCCGCGCTTGATGCCTATCAGACGGCGTTGGCATTATCTCCTATGACGGCTGAGCCACACTATAATGTTGGACTCGTTTACCTCAAGAAGGGGAGCCTACCTGACGCTACTGAGGCGTTTAAGCGAGCGATTGTCGTCGATTCAGAATGGGAGGATGCTTATGTCGGACTCGGTGAAGTCCACTTGAAACAAGGGGATTTTGAACAGGCCACCCTTGCCTATAACAAAGCCATCCGTCTTAACCCGAACGATGCTGGCGCAATTTTAGGATTGGGTAAGGTTTATCTTAAACAGGATCACTTAGATGAGGCAATTACTGCCATTGAGAAGGTGATCGAAATTCAGGTTGATAATACAGAAGCACACTACCAACTTGCACAGGCATATATCAAGCAAGGCAAAAAAGAGAAAGCCGCCTCAGCGATGGGGTTTTTCAAAGTCCTCCGGCAGACAGATCCGCTTCTACAGGAAGCCGAGATGTGGGTAAAACGACATCCTAATGACGCAAGAGGCTATAACAATCTCGGTATCGTTTACCTTGCCCGCCATCGCTTTTCGGACGCAATTGCGAACTATAAGCGTGCGATCTCTCTTGATCCAGCCTTAGCCACTGCGCATTACAACTTGGGGCATGCTTACCATAAACAGGAAAAAATTAAGCTCGCTATCGCAGCGTATCGAGCCGCACTCGCTATTGATACCACACTCGCCATTGCGCATAATAATATTGCTGTCTGCTATATCGAATCAGAATCTGACCTTGATAAAGCCCTGCTTCATGCTCGAACAGCTATCCAACTTGCCCCTACTGAGGCTAACTATTGGGATACACTCTCCCAGATTTGCCACCTCCTTGGATTGGAAGATGAAGCGCGCCATGCCCGTGAGAAGCAGAAGGAACTTTCTCAAGAAGAATGAGATACCTCTGTTACATTCTCTTTTCTTTTAACTTTATCCCTTACATCTCTGCCGAAGTCCAATTCCTTGACGTAACGACCGCTGCAGGAATCAACTTTCAGCATGTTGATGGCAGAACCGGTGAGAAGTATCTCATTGAGACCCTTGGCTCCGGCGCACTCTTTTTTGATTTTGATACTGATGGGCACCTCGACCTTTATATAGTCAATGCTACGCATATCCCGCCGCCGCTCGACGGAAAAGCCAGTCAAATAGAAGAACTTCCCGAAAACAAACTCTACCGGAACAACGGCGACGCCACCTTTACTGACGTTACCCACAAAGCAGGGGTTGCGGATACCGGTTACGGTGTCGGATGCGCTGCTGCCGATGTCAACAACGATGGCTATCCCGACATCTACATAACGAACTTCGGACCTAACCGACTCTATTACAACAACGGCGATGGCACTTTTACAGATGTGACACAGAAGGCAGGCGTTGGCGATGAGCGTTGGGGAACAAGCTGCGCCTTTCTTGATTACGATTTAGACGGAGACCTTGATTTGTACGTCGTCAACTATATGAAGTTTTCTATTGCTGAAAACCGATGGTGGGAGACCCGCGGAATCAGAACCTATTGTAGCCCAACAGATCAGATTGCGGGGAGCCATTTTGTCAGTGAACCTGATATTCTCTATCGTAATAACGGAGACAGTACCTTCACCGATGTCACCGAAAACGCAGGTATTTCGCATCGTGCCCTCGGTCTCGCAGTCGCAGTCGGAGATTATGACAATGACAGTTACCCCGACATTCACATCGCTAACGATATGGAAGCCGATCTGCTTTACCACAACAACGGTGATGGCACTTTCACCGAAACCGCTGACCTGACGGGGACAGGTTACGATGGAAACGGTTTCCCGGGAAGCGGGATGGGAAGTGCCTTCGGTGATTACAATAACGACGGCTATCTCGATCTTGTCGTCAGTAACGCCTCTGATTTACCAGTTGTCCTCTATCGAAATGAGGGTGCTGCCTTTTTTTCGGATGTCTCTTTTATCTCAGGAATTGGCGCAGCCACGCTTCCCTATTTTAAATGGGCAGCCGAATTCTTCGATTACAACAACGACGGTCTTCTTGACCTCTTTGTTGCGAATGGACATCTTCAGGAGAACATCTCGCTTTTCTCGGACAGCACGTATCCGCAGTCAGACCTACTTTTCCGCAATACGAGCCAGCAGGACGGCACATATCACTTTACCGATGCTTCTGCCGAAGTTGGTCTCACGCAACTTCCCAGGAAGGTTAGTCGTGGTGCGGCGTTCGGGGACTATGACAATGACGGTGATATTGATGTGTTCCTTAACAACTCCAATCAACCGGCGACTCTTCTCCAAAATGACGGAGGGAACAGCAATCACTGGCTCACGGTCCAACTTATCGGGACACAGAGTAATGTATCAGGTATCGGTACAAAGGTGTTTGTAAAGGCAGGGGATCTATCT
>VXZL01000677.1 GCA_009845505.1 Candidatus Poribacteria bacterium
CAATTAGAGAAGGCAGATCGCGAAGATATCCATAGAAGGTAAATGTTCTATGTTGAAAGCATATTTGAAAATATGTTATGATAATTTTATTGTCGCTTCAGGGCAATATTAGCGTGCTCCAATTCAGAAAACAAGTATTCAATAGGTGCCTTAAAACAACTCCCAAATCTCTATGAAAATCATACACACTGCCGATTGGCATATTGGACAACGACTCCACGAACGTTCCCGACTTGACGAACACGCGCAATTCCTCGACTGGCTCCTTGAAACAATTCAGCAACATGATGTTGACCTCCTCCTCGTTTCAGGCGATATTTTTGACACCTCCCTTCCCTCAGCGGAAGCGACCAACCTCTACTATCGATGCCTCTACCGTCTTTTTGATGAAACCGATACCTACACGGTAATCACTGCAGGTAATCACGATTCTGCACGACACTTGGAGGCACCACATGAGTTTCTTGAAATGGGCAGAATTCATGTCGTCGGTCTGGCAAGCGAAGTCTCTAAATGTGTGCTACCCTTTCCACCTGACAACCCGCGCGTAATGGTTGCGGCTGTCCCTTATCTGACTGAGACGGAGTTGCCGCACGTCTCTTATGAGACGGAGATAGAAAGGAATGATCGGTATCGAGAGCGGCTTAAATCGTTCTATGCCGAATGTGTTTCGGCTATGCCAGCAGAACTCCCGAAGATTTTGATGGGGCACCTCTTTGTTCACGGTGGAACGATAACCGATTCTGAGCGAAATGTCCAGATTGGCGGTGCGACTGCCATCCGTGCCAGTGATTTTCCTGAAGATGTGAATTATGTTGCTTTGGGGCACCTCCATAGACCACAAACAATTAACGGCACTGATTACCCAATCCGATATTCAGGCTCACCGATTCCACTGAGATTCAACGAAACGGGTTATTCTAAAGCGGTGCGGCTGCTGGAGTTATCTGATAACGGAACATTGGTGCGAGATGAGGCTATTGAGATTCCTGTCTTCAAGGAATTGTGTATAGTCAAGGGAGATGAAGACTCTGTTCTCTGGGACGCACGGACACAGGCTTGGGATGGGAAGTATATCCAAGTTAAACTGAAATTAAACAAACCGCAAACGGGGATTAATGATAAAGTGCGCCAAGCGTTCAGTGAGCAAGGCGGGGAAGTCCTGAGTGTTGAGATTGAATCAGCGGAAATGACACGCGGATTGGAAATCCCTATTGAAGATATGAAACGTCCCGAAGAAATCTTTAAACAATTTCACAAAAGGAAATTTGATGGGGAGCCGCCTGATAAAACCTTGACACAAACTTTTCGTGAATTAATCCAGATGGTTGAGGGTACTGAATGAAAATATGTAGACTCAAGCTTAAGAACCTAAACAGCTTTCGTGAAGAAATAGATATTGATTTTGAAGGTCCGTTATTAGGCGATACGTCCCTTGTGGCGATTACCGGTCCAACGGGTGCGGGGAAAACGACGTTGTTAGACGCGATTTGCGTCGCACTCTATGGAAAAACACCGCGCTTGAGTGGAACGGGGAGTCAGCATCCGAGGCATCTTATCAGCCATGGTGAAAAGGAAGGATTTGCTGAAGTACATTTTATAGCAAAGGGAACAGTTTATATCGCCTCTTGGTCCATTAGGCGCAGAGGTGCTGCAGAGGTGCGATTGTCTTATGCGGAGGATGGTAAAGTCATCAGCGATAGACTGAGTGGTAAAGGGAAGGCACTCGGTCCAAGCCAAAGGACAGTGAGCGAGGAGGTTGAATCTCTCTTGGGACTTGATTTTGGTGCTTTCAGACGTTCTGTCATGTTAGCACAAGGTGAGTTCGCCGCCTTCTTGAAAGCGAGTAGGGAAAATAGACGCACGATCTTGGAAGCAACGGCGGGGATTGATATCTATGAGATATTGAAAGATAGGTTAAATGAAAAGGTTGCCGAGGTTGAGGCGGCAAATGCCGATGTCGTTGCGGAAATAGAAAAAATCCCGGAAGCCTCTCCTGATCAACTTGGGGCAGCAGAGACAGAACTTGACGGATTGAAAAACGAAGCCAATCTCTTAGAGACACAAAGCCGGGAAATTCAACAGGAGAAGATTCGGGAAACAAAGCGTAAAGAGGACTATGAGAAACTCCAATCTTCAGAAGAGCGTCAAGTAGAACTCTCAGGTCAGCAGCAAGGAATTGATGCCCTCCAAGCAGAATTGGAAAATGCCCAACGTGCTGAACGTCTCCGTCCTGAGAAACAGATATATGATGCTGCAAAATCCGATCTTCAAAAAGCAAAGGAAGCACTCGATACAGCAACGGCTGAGAAAACGGATGCGGAAAAGCAAGTTGAAACAGACAAAGCCAATTTTGACAGAAAAGAAGAAGCGTATCAGATAGCAGCAACCGCACATATCAAGAAAACCGATGTTTATGCTGATGCTAAATTAGATGTAGGACGGGCCACCAATCAGTTTGCTGAAGCGGAGAATCGGACTCCAAAATTGTCGGATTTGAATGATGAGATTGACACGCTTTCGGACGAGTTAGCCAACAAAGAAACTGAGCAAACCGGGTTACAGAAACAGATTAAAGACACGCAAACCTTTTTGGATGAGAATCCGCTTCCATCAGACAGGCAGCACCGTCTCACTCAAGCAAATGTTCTTTCCACACAACTCGATTCACAACAGAAGCAGTTGGAAACGGCATTGGCAAACGAAGTAGATCACGGTAAGAAAATCGTGTCACTGAAACATGAAATTAAAGAATTGTCCGAAATTCGTGAAGAGCGACTTGCAGAAAAGACCAATGCGAAGTCTATATTGGAAACGGCTACCGCTGAATTGAACAAACTTCTGGCAGTTGGGACCCGCGAGGAATGGATCACTCAGAAACAGCAAGCGAGCGAAGCATTGCCGGTCGCGCAGAAATATGAAACGGCGGAAAATGATTTGGTGGATGCTGAAGGCCGTTTGCGTCAACTGAAGGAAGCAAAGGCAGATTTAGACGCAGAGCTTGAGCAGATTGATGGAAAGTTGGCGGAACGCGAGGGAATATATCAACGCGCGGCAGAAGCAGTCCAACGCTGTGAAGAAAAACGAGAGTTGGCACTTTTGGCAAATCCTATCAATAAACTTCGACAACGCCTTCAACCGGGAGAACCCTGTCAGGTATGTGGATCAACAGATCATTCCTTTGTTCATATTGCGGAATCTGAAGACGATAACCTACTGCAGAATGCCGAGAATGCCTTAAAAGGCGCGAGGGCCGAGGCTAAAACTGCCCAAGATCAGATGCAGGCTTTGAAGGTGAAACAGGGGCAAACGCAACAAAATAGACATAATACTAATCAGCAAATTAAGGATTGCGAATTCAAAATAGAGACGCTGCAGGACGATAAGGTAGAACGCCTCGCGGAGTGGCAGGGGATTTACCCGGATGAAGATATTTCATCCCACTGGGCAGCTGAACAGATTGAAAGTGCGGATGCCGCTATTGCAGCTCTCGGAACAGCCGAGAAAGCCCAGACAACAGCATCGCATGCTTACAATATGGTAGCACAGCAACTTGAGACCTGTGAAACTGACATTGCCCGTGAGGAGAAATCTCTGAACCAAGCCGAAAAACAGTTGCAAGATGTGAAAAATACCGTTTCCAATTTGCAAGTTGACGTTGATTCTATTGAGGAGCGTTTTTGGGAATTCCTGCCGGAGACTTTCCACGGTGTTACGCCAGATGTGGCGGTGGATCAGTTTGACAAGAAAATTGAGGAAGTTGAGACGCGCAAGGATAAACTGGATACTGCAGAGACCGACCTTAAGCTGCTTAACGCTAACATTGAAACAGATCGACGTGATCTGAAAAGTTTGTCCGATAACCGCGAAAACTTACAAGATGAAATAGACGAATACCGACGCGAAGGGAAAAGGCTTTTAGACACCGTTCGTGGGAAGACGGGTGGTTTGGAAACGGAAGCTGAGATTGATGCCGCTATTGATAAGTTAGAAGTGGAACTGCAGGCGAAAGAAGATGAACGCGATGAGGCGCAACAGCAATTACAGGAGAGTATCAATCTATCCACTCAAAAGCAGACTGCTCACGGGATTTCCGAAAGGCAGCATAAAGAAGCCGCTGAAAAACTTGAAAGGGCACAAAAGACTTACTTCGATAAGTTAGAGATGGCAGGATTTGATTCACCGGAAGCGCAAGACAACGCCTTCCGAGACGATGTGCAATTGCAAGAAATAACCGCTTATATTACTGATCATGAGGATGAAAAACAACAACTCCAGTTAACAATCGCCGACTTGAAAGGACGATTTGAGGAAACACCCTTTGATCCGAAAGCGTTGGCGCGGATTGAGGCCGAAGCGAAAGAAATTGGGGAACATCTTCAGATAAAGCAGCAAGAAGTTGGGGCGCAACAGCAGAGAATTGATGACTTGAAAGATGCACTTGAAAAACGAGAGGCTCTTGGTGGTGAAATAGCGGCGGCTGAAGCAGAATTGATGCGTTGGAAAAGATTACAAGAAACAATCCCCAGAAACGATCTACGCGATTTTGCTTTGGAGATTATGTTTCGGCAGATGGGCAGTTTGGCAAACGAGCAGTTAAAATATCTTACTTCAGAGCGCTACCAACTTAAAGTTGAGACTATCGGCGATTTGAGTGTCATTGATCGCTGGAATGCTAACGAAGCACGTCCTGTTGAAACACTTTCTGGTGGCGAATCGTTCCTGACGAGTCTTGCTTTGGCACTTGCATTGGCGGATCTGAGCCGCGGGCGTGCGCAGCTCAATTCACTGTTCCTTGATGAAGGTTTTGGCACGCTTGACAGAGAGACGCTCGACGTTGCTATCTCTGCACTGGAGGGACTCCGCATGCAGGGACGCAGCATCTTTCTCATCAGCCATGTTCAGGAGTTGACAAGACGGATACCTGTCAAAATTAATGTTAGGAAACGTGGGGACGGTAGTTCGTCTGTGCAGGTTCAAGGTTAATTTATAACAAAATTGGAGGTTTTATAATGAAATTTGGTTTTATGTCGTCTGTGTGTCCGCCGTTGACGATGGCGGAACTGATTGACAAAGCGAAACACTACAACTATGAACACTTGGAACTCCGCGTGGAGTGGGATCATGGACACGGTGTGGAATTAGATTCGACCGCACAGCAGTTGCAAGAAGCACGCGCTCGGCTTGCTGATAGCGGCATTGATCTCTCTTGTATCGCTACGGGGTGTCGGTTCATTGATCCAGATGCCAGTAAACGCGCCGAACAAGTGGATTTGCTCAAGCGGTATATTGATTTATCCGAGAAGATGGGGGCAAAGAATATCCGTATTTTTGGGGATCGGGTGCCGGAAACCCCGGTTGAGGTGTCTCAGACACTGGATTGGGAAGCAGAAGGGATTCGCGCGTGTGATGGTTTGGCAGGTGATGCTGGAGTTGCGCTCTGTTTGGAAACACACGGCAACCTGATTGGGAGTTGGGTTGCGGAAACTATACACCGAGCAGCAGCGAAAAATACTTTTGTGAATTGGCACGCAGCGCATCACGTTCGCCACGGAGAACCTATAAGTGTCGCTTATGTGCATCTACGCGGTAAGGTGCGACACGCACACGTCAATTTCGGGGACAGTGGACCGCTGCCAGACACGGAAAGGGATTCGTTGACGCTCCTTGCACAAGATGGGTATGACGGGTACGTTTCTATTGAGGTTATCAATCCGCCGGATTCGGATGCTGTGCTCCAGCGGCATGCGGAATTATACAAAACATTGTAAAACGGCTATCAGCAGTCGGCTTTCAGATTCTCTTCCTGACCGCTAACTGCTGATTGTTGACTGCTATTAAACCAGGACTTACGCAATTTTGACCGTAAGGCATTCTGTTAGATGGAAATGCTTGGACGAACACGGTTTCCTTTGGAATGCACAACCTAACAGGTTATGCTACAAAAAAGCATTCTGCGTAAGTCCTATTAAACGCTAAATGACTCACCGCAACCGCACGTATTCTGTGCGTTCGGGTTCGTAATCTTGAACCCTGAATCCATCAAACCGTCGTTATAGTCAAGCACCGACCCGGCGAGATAGAGCGTGCTCCTGGGGTCGATAAAGACCTTCAAGCCGTGAAATTCAAACACCTTGTCGGTGTCTGTTGCTGTGCCGAATTCAAGGTTGTATTGGAAACCAGAGCAACCACCACCGACGACTTGCATGCGTAAACCGAGGTCGGATTCGGTATCATTGTTATTAATAAGTGCGATGGCTTTTTCTGCGGCAGACTCTGTGACGTTAATCATGGTACTTATACCTCCGTTTTAGACATAAAATCGGCGATTGCTGTTTTTAGGACTTCCTCAGCAGCTCCCGCGTAACGTTGTTTATCTTCTGGCAGCCCACCCAATGCCTCGGAAATCTGGATGGCAGTAATTTGAAGTGCCTCTGAAACCTTGCTACCCATAACCATTTCGGTAAGGACAGAAGTACTTGCGATAGCAGTCGGACATCCGAAGGCGCGGAACTTTGCCGCAACAATCACGTTGTTGGCTACTTTAAGTGTTAGCTTTAGCATCTCACCGTTGGCAGGAGAACCGACAGTAGCTGCGCCGTCGGCATCGGTAATCGTCCCAACGTTGCGCGGATTTTCGTAGTGTTCAATTACCTGTGGCGTATACATTGGACATAGCCCATAAGCCATTCGGAAAAAGTCTGTTTTTGCAATTATACAACATTTTCAGACGCTTGTCAAATTTTTATGATTGCAATTCCATCCTAATTCTTTTACACTGATAGTAAAAGAAAATATGGAGGGATCCACGATGCTTCAGAAATATCACTTACCATTCGGTTTAGCCGTCTGTTTTCTGCTGATGTACCCATTTACAAGTTTTGCCGTGGAGGAATTCAAGGTCTCTAAAAATGGAAAAGGTGATACGACGTTTTCTGCTGGTCAAGCGACTTAGAGTATCAACCTACCGATGATGATTATGAAAAGGCGGAGGCAAAGAAGTTACCAGTCCAACCGGAAGGGTTACTGACAACAACGTGGGGGCGACTTAAACAGTAGTTTCATGGTCCGTGTCTGTTGTTTTTGATTCTAACTCGGCTTGGCATTCGGCGCAGTGACCGATGATCTCATTACGGAAGCGCACTGGTTTAAATTGATGTGCCTCGCACACCGATTTTTGCAATGCGTCAATTCGTGGTTCTTTAAACTCAACAATCTGATTGCACCGCAGACAGATGAGATGGGCGTGTTCTTGGAGAGAATGGATACTTTCGTAGCGAGTGTTCTTCTGCGCGTCAATGAATTCGGTCAATAATCCACTTTTTACAAGTAAGGGCAGTGTCCGATAAATCGTTGGACGGGACACCAAGTATCCGTTTCGGCGCATCTGAACCAAGAGGTCCTCTGTTTGAAAGTGGCCTGGATAGTCAAAAACTTGGTTTAAAATATCCAATCGCTTTTGCGTCAAACGGAGTCCGCAACTTTTAAGGTAGTCTTCAAACTGCGTTATGAACTCAGGATCAAGCGTAGATTTGTCGTTGGCAGGCTGCATTTTCCGTCCCCTTTCAGTTGGCGTGAAAAGAGAGACTACGGCACGGCGGTGCGAGATCATTTTTTACCGCATATTTATAAAAGAGTTCCATGCCTGCGATCGCATCTTCGTTCAGATCGTATTTGATGCTATCTTGCAAATAGGCGAGACAGAGCGTTTCCGGTAGTCCCAATTTTTTCGCTTCAATCCGTGCAATTTCGGGTATTTGTGCCGTCCCACGTTCCTTTGATTCAAGAAGCACTTGTGGTAGGTCGCCGAGATCCACTTCTTGCCTTGCAACCCAGCAGGCGTAGACAAAGGGTAGCCCCGTAAACTTATACCACACTTCACCGAGGTCAATGCTATACTCCGTCGAACCGAGATGCCTGAGTGCTGCGTCTCCGATGAGCAGGACTGCCTCAAAAGGCGGGTCTTGACGGTTTTCAAGAGCCGTACGTGGCGTTACCGTTGGCGCGCACGGGATGAATGCTGGTGAAATTTTATACTTTTCAGCGAGTAGAATTTTCAGCAGCGCGACAGAGGAACGCGAGTTCGTATCGAGTGCAATGCGTCGAATCTCCTGAACTGGCACACGACTAAACAATTGGATACTTCGGACGTTGCTGTGTGATGTGATTGATATATCTGGTAGAATACAGTAAGGTGTATTCGACGGATTCGCACGATAATATTCGACAATCGGAATCAGTCCGACATCCAATTCGCTTTTACTTAAAAGTGTTGAAACACGACTCGGAACATCAACACTGAGGGCAATATCCGTTTTAATCTCTTTGTTCAAAAGGGGGTAAATAAGCGGTTTGGTATTCAGAAACGAAACTGCGCCTACCCTTATGCGGCTTTTCGGTACCACTGATTCCCCTCTCGAATAATTTCGTTGTAAAGTGTATCGCGCTCGACAGGCACGAAGCCGGCTTCTTCAATGAGGTGCGTTAGTTGGGAAACAGAAACAGCCTCTGGCGTGTCTGCGCCTGCCATGTGTGTGATTTTCTCCTCGGTTACCGTGCCATCAATATCGTCTGCACCGAAGCGGAGTGCGACTTGTGCGGTCTTCAAACCGGTCATAATCCAGTAAACTTTGATATGGGGGACGTTATCGAGCATAAGGCGCGCAACGGCGATGTTCCGAATATCTGTTAGCCCCGTTGTTGAGGGCAGGTATGCCATTCGGGTATTCAGCGGATGGAACGCCAATGGAATGAAGGTCACAAAGCCACCAGATTTATCCTGCTGCTCCCGTAGCCTGATGAAATGGTCAACTCTGTCCTCGTTTGTCTCAAGGTGTCCGTAGAGCATTGTTGCGTTGGTAGCAATTCCGAGGCGATGTGCTATATCGTGAACTTCTAACCAACCTTCAGCACTTAATTTGCCGGGACAGATTTTCTCACGGGTCTCTTCTGCGAAGATTTCAGCACCGCCTCCGGGCAGCGAATCCAAACCTGCTTCCCGTAATTGGGTGAGGACTTCTTCTATTGACATCTTAAAGATGCGTGAGAAGTGATGAATTTCAACGGCTGTGAAAAATTTGAGGTGTACCTGTGGCATCCGTTCTTTGAGACCTCGGATGATGTCGAGGTAGTAGTCGAATGGCAGCTTCGGGTGTAACCCACCAACACTGTGGATTTCGGTACATCCCTGTTCTATAGAGTACATCGCCTTGTCTAAAAATTCGTCAACGCTCATCTCCCACGCCCCTTCGGTCTGCATATTTTTTCGGGCAAATGCACAAAAGTGGCATCGAGCGTGGAGGATACAGACATTTGAATAATCGATGTGTTGGTTGATGTTGTAGTAGGCGACGTTCCCGTTTAAGCGTTCACGCATAGAGTTTGCAATAAATCCAACGCCAGTAATGTCTGGACTTTCATAAAGCGAAACCCCTTCCTCAAAAGAGAGGCGCTGCTCTGCTTGGACTTTTTCATAGATAGCAGGCAGTTTGGGGTCTGTAAAACGACTATAGTTCTCCATTACTTTTTATTCCTGATCGATCATCAATATTTTTTGCTTCGCTCCGTGGAAAGAAAAAATATCTAGACACTTGTCTCATACGGATAGTTTTATAGCACAATACCGATAAAAAATCCAAGTCTT
>VXZL01000458.1 GCA_009845505.1 Candidatus Poribacteria bacterium
CCCGAATAAATTCGGGCATCCATCAAGAGAAATCCTTTACGTAAGTAAACTTATCTCTTAAAACTAAACAGCCCTGGAGAAAAGGCATCAACAATTGACATTGTGCTCTGATTATGGTAGGATGGGGAATAAATACAAAAGCAAGATAAGGTGACATCATGAAAACACTTCTTATTCTGCGACACGCAAAATCGAGTTGGAAGTATCCAGCACTCTCTGATTACGACCGACCCCTTAACAAACGCGGTAAACAGGATGCACCGCGTATGGGGGAACACTTGCGTCAGGAAGGATTGCTTCCAGATCGGATTCTTACCTCATCGGCGAAACGTGCTCGAAAAACAGCGAACAAAGTGGCGAAAGCGTCCGGTTACACGGGAAAAGTAAAAAAACTGGAGGCGTTTTACGCCAGTGTTCCTGGTGTTTACTTTGAAGCCCTCCAAAGCCTGTCGGAGAAATATCAACGCGTCATGATCGTTGGACATAATCCGACACTGGAACAACTCGTGAATCATTTGACAGGACATATCAAGCGGATGCCGACAGCAGCACTCGCTCATATCGAACTTCCTATCGAACGTTGGGACGCACTTGATTTGTATACAAAAGGAACTTTAGTCAACTTATGGACTCCCAAAACGCTTTTCACGGATTAATCAAATCGTTTGCAAGGTTAACGTTTTTCTTCTTTGTAGGTGCTTGTCTTCTATGTAGCACCGCATCGGCTGAAGTCGCCGTTTCGACTGCGGTAGATGGGCAATTCCTGCCGTGGGTTGTAGACGACGGTGAGGGCGGTGTCATTGTTATGTGGGAGGATTATCGGACAGGGAAGGATTGGGATGTCTATGCGCAACGTGTTGATAGTGCTGAAAAAGCGCGTTGGGAACTCAACGGATTAGCAATATGCACAGCAGACAGAAACCAGCGTCGATTGCGAATGATTCGACACGACAATCACGCGATTGTTGTCTGGAACGATAGACGGGATAGAAGCAACTGGGACATCTATGCACAAGCGGTGAGTCTGGAGGGTAATGTTCTCTGGCAAACAGATGGGATTCCAGTCTGTGTGGATGCTGCCGATCAGTCAACCCAGGCGATTATGAGTGATGGTGAAGGGGGTGCTATCTGTGTCTGGGAAGATGAACGCCGGAGTTCTGAATTTCAGGACCTTTACATCCAGCGGATTAATGCTGCAGGGGAACCGATATGGAAGGTTGATGGGATCCCTGTTTTTCCTTCAGAATCGTTGCAAAGCAATCCTATCCCGATTAGAGATGCAACCGGTGGGTTCTATATTGTTTGGTGGGACGTTATTGGTTACGAGGCGTGGCATCTAAAGGCATATCGACTGAGTCTGGATGCGGAACCGTTGTGGGAGGCTCCAATCTTTGTTACACCGACGCGTGGCATGCAAGGCGAACCGCGGGTGATTGCCGATGGCGAAGGCGGGGTTATCGTTTTGTGGCAGGTGTATGAAAATTTTATCAACGATCAACTCTATGCACAACGGATTACCCCTGATGGTAGCAAAATGTGGAACGAAGACGGTATCCCTGTATGCACTGCTGTCGGCATCCAAAAACACGCTTCGGTTGTTAGTGATGGGAGTGGTGGGTTTATTGCAGTGTGGCGTGATGAGCGCGATGTCTATTCCGACCTATATGCACAACGTGTCCGTGGAGACGGGACACTCGCCTGGGAAAAAGATGGTATTCCTATCTGTACCGCCGGTGGTCATCAAGACAAGCCGTTCATTGTGGAAACGGAGAAGGATCGGTTTTTCGTGGCATGGGTAGACTATCGAGAGGACTTCGGTGAAGAGAGTAGAGATGCTATCTATGGACAGCAAATTGATTTATCGGGTACATTGCTATGGGAAGAAACAGGTGTTCCTATCTCTACCAGCAAAGGAGAACATCATCCACCGTTTGTGGTTTCGATTGGAGACGGACAGTGGGCTGTTGTCTGGAGCAACATGCAGGAAGATAAAGGTGATATTTATCTTGAGCGGTTTTAGATAATGTGAGTGCTATAAAAAGTTTCTACAAAACCTACTTCACAATGATCATCTTCCGCGTTGCTGTGAAATTGCCTGCGGGAACGGAGTCGCGTGTGGCCTCCGTGGACAATGTATAGAAATAGATGCCACTTGCAACAGGCTCTCCGTTTCGGTTTCTACCATCCCAATAGGCTGCGCGGCTCCGACTTTGATAGATACCTGTGGGTTGGTGTCCTAAGGCTAAGGTGCGAATCAACTGTCCGTTTATGGCATAGATAGTCAATGTGACATCCGCCGGGCTTGCTAACTGATAAGGTATCCATGTCTCTGGATTAGAGGGGTTGGGGTAGTTCGGTAGTAAGTTTGTGGTGGCTGGACGGACGACAGCGGGTGCGGCGGCAACAGGTGTCGTGTCTGTATCTGTCCGGAGCACGAGGTCTATCGGATGTGCTAAACCCGTAACGACGTTTTGGATGTTCTTCCCGTTGAGATTTGCCCGTTGGATTCTCCCTGCGGCGTTCGTCCAGTATACTTTCCGTCCGTGAGTATCCACAGCGATTCCGATCGGTGAGCTTTTTAATGTAGCAAGCGTTTGAACGTTTGTGCCGTCGAGGTTCGCGCGCTGGATTTTACCGGCATTCTTACCCGTCCGTTCCGTCCAATAAAGTTTGTCCGCAGCGACAGTGAGTCCGCCGGGTGTTTCCAGTCCGATGATAACAGTTTGAACGTTTGAACCGTCAAGGTTTGCCTGTTGGATGCGTTCAGCTGCTGCTGTCCAATAGATCTTGCCATTTGCAATATCCAAGGTGATGTGTTCGGGGGTATCTAAGTTTGTGATAAGGTTGGCTTCAAATTTGGAACCGTTAAAGTTCAATCGCTGGATTTTGCCAATCGCGTTTGTGCAGTATATCTTTCCGTTCCGTGTGTCAATTGCAATGTCGCGAGGCACATTAAAGAAATTCTTAAGAACTTGAGCATTTGAACCATCAAGGTTTGCACATCCTATATCACCCCGTAAATTGCCTGTCTGTTCGGTCCAATAGATTTTACCACCCTCTGTATCTACAACAAGTGCTGTTATATTCAGGACCCCCAGTGCTGTGTGCTCTACGGATGTTTGGGAGCGAATGAAGCGATGGAATCCGCTGGTCTCTGTGTCTGTCCAATAGAGAGGCGGAAGTTGCGGGTCTATGATTTCTAAAATAGGCGAGAGTTGTGTGAGATCAATATCCACTTCCAATCTGGGGTTTCGATTTGAGAGCGTCTGAAGCGGGGTTATGTCGGAAATCGGGTTTCTTGCGAGGCGTAACGTGCTGAGTTTCACAAGTTTTGTGAATGGACGCATATCGCTAATCTGATTATCTTCAAGTGACAGAATTTCCAAGTGCTCCAATTTCCGGAGCGGTCTAATACTACGAATCTTATTGCGATCGGCGCGCAAGGCCTCTAAGTTTGTTAGGGTAGCGAGGGGTGTCAAATCCGTAATTGCACCGCCGTTTATATCGCCAGAGATGTCTAAATGTTTTAGGTTCTTTAATCCACTGAGCGGGGTGAGGTCAGCCAGCGGATTGCCAGGAAGATACAAAAATTGTAGGTTTGTCAATCCGGTGAAGGGCGTGAGGTCGTTGACCTGATTGTACCCAAGTTCTAAGAACACCAAATTCGGCATTTGTGCGATGGGTGTGAGGTCTCGAATCTGATTACTTATTGCGGACAAGGATCTCAGCCGTTTGAGTTGTGTAAGCGGTGTAATGTCCGTAATTCCATTAGATCCGATTGATAGATGGACTAAATCAGGAAAAGCTGTAAACAGGTGGATGTCTAACGTAACGTTTCGGATGTCATACCCGCGCACCTCTAATGCTCGCAATCCGGTTAGTGCTTTGATTGGTGTTAAATCCGCCACCGGATTATATGGGATAGACAGTTCCTCCAAATTTGTCAATTGTGCCAGTAGAGAGACATCAGTAATCTGATTGAACCCAAGTAATAAACGTTTCAGATTCTTTGCATGTTCAAGCCCGTCCAATTTGCCGATCTGTTTGTGAGTAGCGTTGAGGCTCGTCAAGTTTAACATATCCAATTCTGTGATATGACTTCTCCGTGTTAACCCGAGTTCATTGCGGATAGCTGCTGCCAAATTGACATCAGGAATCGAGACAACTCGCGGAGTCGGCAGGATCGCGTTGATGTCAATCGGATAGTCTTGCGATGAAAGATTACCAGCAGCATCCACAACGCGCACTGTGATAGACTGGGACTCTGGTGTGAGTTGATTCGTAGCAAACTCTACGTTCTGACTGTTGCCTTCCAATTCTTTACAGTCGATCAATTTCGATGACCCGGGATCCTCATAGATAGAAGTTGCGGGGGTCATCAAGTGTACGTGCCGGAGTCCGTCGGCATCACTTATCTTGAATCGGAAGCGGATCGTATAGTCTGGGTCCGCCTCGGCCGCGAGCATCTCAATTGTCGTTTCGTGATTGTTAGCATGCGTTCGGTGATCATTAAAATAGCGATTGGCATGCAACCATTCAGCGGTACAGCGTGCCAATTGGTCTGGGTTCTGCCCATAAGACATGATATAGGCACTTTTCCTGAAATCATGGGCTAAGCCGAAGGCGTGTCCGAGTTCGTGGGCGGTGAGTTCAAACCCTAAACGTGTATTTAAACAATCTCCGGACGCTGGAATGAAGGCGCGTCCTCCCCAATCTCCGGCAGTATTCCAAACATCTCCACCCCTTCCACAGACGCTATCAATCAATCCTGTACTCACGTCAACGACCACGAGATAGACATTTTTTAGGAAGTCGAATCGTTGGGGGACCTCTGCAACGACTTTAGACACAGTGTCCTCATGATAGTGCGTATCAAGGAATTTCCCGGTCACGCGATGCACGACGGCATTACCGTGCCTATCGATTTCAAATTGGAATGTTTTTCTACCGAATCCGTGGCGTTCCATCTCGTCGGCAAAAAACGCCTGCACGTTTTTTATAAGCGTATCCAATTTTACATCGATGTCTGATTGCGGTTGACGGCGGTAAGGGACGAAATACACCAGTCGTACAATATTGTGAGGGTCAGTTCCTTGTGCAGCAGTATTAGGTACAAACAGCAACATCCCTAAAACAGATAGACATAACGCGGAAAGGAACTTTATTTTCATGATTTATCGGTTTTGAGGGTTTACGATGATCCGAACTATTTCGGTTTTTTCATCGAACCCCAGGTCGTCGTTATGCTTCTTTGCAAGCGTGGTGCAAACTGCACCGCTTCAGGATAGCGACTCATTTCTTCACCTTGGTATGAGAGAATGAGGACATCGCCGGTTTTATATCCGCTCTGTGTGCCGTAGAAGTACTGAAAATCTAAGGCAAAACGCACCTGATTCTCCAACCTTCTAAACAATTTTCTCGGCAGCAGGGCAATCTCTGTGTCGGCGTATTTTTCACCCCGCGCTTTTTGCGGCGTGATTAATAAACTTTCCCGACTCTTCATGTTCACGAATGCGGAACTACCATCGGTACGTGCCAAAGATAGAGCCCAGCCTTGCGTCAAATCAATGAAACGTTGTCTATGATTGCGGAGTGTAACGACTAATCGGCGGGGTCCTCTCAATTCAACGACACCGACAATCTCTAATTGGCGTGTGGGCCCTCGTACTGCTAAACTTGAGAGCAGCCTGTACCGTTTTCCATCGTCCTGAGACTGAGGCGTGAGTTGACTTTCCTCGATAGCTTCACCTTCAATGATCGCGTACAACTCGGCTTCTGAGGATTCTGGTTCTACGATCTCCACAAAATTTTGCTGCTGCCCGTTATGGGTAGCCGTTATTGTTTGCTCTTGATTTTGGATAGCAGGTGGATTTTCCTGGCTCTCTTGAATAGATATAGGCGTTGCTTGAGGAGATAGTGGATCGGCTTGTGCATTTTGCGGAGATTGTGCATCCCCCTGACTATTTGGTGGATCAGGTAAATGACCGGCAATTCCATAGTCCTCATAGGTTGGATCTGGCGTACCAACCGCACTCAGATCATCCGGCTGCGTAAAACCTGGATTGTCATAACTACGCCCATGAACCCCTTTAACGTCACCTGCTTTAGGAGGGTTGTTCTCGCCAATCTCATCAACTTCTTCTTGTGTATACCTTGAGGTTGAATACTGATGGATATGTGTAACAAAATTTCCGTCATGATCATAAATATCCTTGTGGATAACCAGTTCAACAATTGTACTATCTGAAGATGTTATATCAAACGGGACGGGTATATCGTGAGAATAACTCGGTTCACTTATGATAAATGATGCCCCCAGCAGCATGCACAACACTGAGAGCAAATAGGTGTTTCTTTTTTCATAATGATTCATTTTGAGTGATCCTTCAGCCGTTATAATTGTTGTTAAATATCGCATTGTTGGATTTTCCTTTTGAGTATTTTCTACATAGGACTTACGCAATTTTGACTGCAGTCCGTTCTGTTAGATGAGAACTTTCCGAAAACAGAGCGTTCTCCTGCCACAAACTGGGAAGTTTGTGCTACAAAAGCGCAGCATGCGTAAGTCCTATATAGGTAAAAACGTTAGCGAGAGAGGTTGGGTTTCAAACGAGACGATCTGTGAGGGTCTCTATAACCCGCAGGCTCTGAACGCGTGTTATACCATTTCTAAAAGTTTATATCGCATTAATTGCCGTTTCATGCACAGGCTAAAGCATAGTGCGACGCGCCTGCAGACACTAAAGTTTATGCTACAATTTCAATCAGAAAGGGTGTTACTTCCTTATCAGCATTTTTCGGGTAGCAGCGAAGTCGCCTGCGGTGAGGGTGTAAAAATAGACTCCACTTGCAACAGGCTCTCCGTTTTGGTTTCTACCATCCCAATAGGCTGCGCGGCTCCGACTTTGATAGATACCTGCGGGTTGGTATCCTAAGGCTAAAGTTTGAATTAACTGCCCATTTGTGGCATAAATGTGTAATGTGACTTTGGCGGGTGCCGCGAGTTGATAGGGTATCCACGTTTCTGGATTAGAGGGGTTGGGGTAATTCGGTAGTAAGTTAGTGGTGGTTGGAAGGATGGCAGCGGGTGCGGCAGTGCCTGGTGTCATGCCTATATCTGTCGCGAGTACCAGTTCTATCGGATGTGCTAAACCCGTAACGACGTTTTGGATATTCTTCCCGTTGAGATTTGCCCGTTGGATTTTCCCTGCGGCGTTCGTCCAGTACACTTTCCTTCCATTAATATCCACAGCGATTCCCAGGGGTACGCTTTTTAATGTAGCAAGCGTTTGAAGGTTTGTGCCATCAAGGTTCGCGCGTTGGATTTTCCCTGCATTCTCGCTTGTCTGTTCTGTCCAATAAAGTTTGTCTGCAGCGACGGTGAGTGCGCCGGGTGTTTGTAAACCGGTGATAACAGTTTGAACGTTTGAATCGTTGAGGTTTGCCCGTCGGATGCGTTTGTCTGCCTCTGTCCAGTAGAGTTTCCTACCAACGGCATCCAGAGCGATGTGTCTGGGATCCTCCAAGTTTGTTATAAAATTAGCATTGAAGTTCGCGCCATCCAGGCTTAGTCTCAGGATTTTGCCGTTTGTGTTCGTGGCATATAGGTTTCTGTCTGTGGGGTCAATTGCGATGTCAAGGGGCAAGCTATAAATCCATCTAACTTGTTGTACATCGGAACCGTCGAGGTTCGCGGATCCGATTTCACCGCGTTTCTTTCCGCTCTGTTCTATCCAGTAGATTCTGCCTGCGCGCGTATCAATAGCGAGGCTGGTCATGTTCAGAACGCCCAAAGCGACATTTTCTGCTGTCTGTTTGGCACTAGCAGGACGATAGAAGCCGCTCGGATCAAGAATATTCACGGACATCTCCGTGCCATGTTTGGCACTGACGAGATGATACAAGCCGCTGGTTTCGCTGTCTATCCAGTATATCGATGGTAGTTCAGGTCCCACACGGTGCAAGATAGGGGTGAGCTGTGTCGGGTCAATATCAATTTTTAACCTTGGGTTCTGGTCAAGGAGTGTTTGCAGTGGGGTTTTGTCCACAATTGGATTCCCAGCGACGCGCAAGTCGGTAAGATTGCTTAACTGTGTAAGAGGCGTGAAGTCGCGAATCTGATTATCAGTAAGACCTAAGGTTGATAATTGCGTTAATTTCCTGAGGGGTGTGATGTTGCGAATTTGGTTATTATCCAGTTTTAAAAGCTCCAAATTCGTTAATTTCCTGAGGGGTGTGATGTTGCGAATTTGGTTACTTGGGAGGATTAAGCGTCTGAGTTGTGTCAATTCCCCCAGGGGTGTGATATCGTTAATGTGACTGTACCAGAAATCAAGACTGATTAAATCCTTTAACCTTGTGAGTATGGAGAGGTCTCGGACTTGATAACCGAATAAACTTAAACGTTGTAACTGCGTCAATTGTGTAATTGCATCCAGATCCAGTATGGCATTGGGGCCCTGTGATGAAAGCATTAATCCCGTTAGATTTCCCAATTCGGTGAGGGGTGTGAAGTCGGAAACCTGTTTTGTAACCAGTTTTAAATATGTTAGATTTCTTGCATGCTCTATGCCGGTTAGGCTGCTCACCGGTCTCGAAAGCCCCAGTTCAGTCAACTGTAGCATATCCCCTTGGGTAATTGGAGATTGCGCTGATAGATTAAGGGTTTCACGCACGATTGCTGCTAAAGTGGCATCCGGTATGGATACGGGTGTCGTAGGCTTTTCATTGGTATCCGGTTGGGTTGTTTGGGCAATACTCTTAGGCAAAAATGGTGAGATCTGAAAAATAAAAAGTATGAAGAGCGCAAATAGTTTTGTTTTCACGTATGTATCTCCAAGTTGATTCTTATTATCTCCGGGATTTCATGGATCCCCAGGTTGTCGCCATTTTGTCAGTTGGGTCGACAGGCATGACTTCCAGAAATTCTTTCAAGCCCATTTTGGAATTACGGAGTGCTTTTATCTCATAAGGGCTGAATCCAGTTTCAAAGAATCCGAGATCGTCCATCAGGATACTGCCTTTGATTTCACCATGATAATGTACGCGGATCAGTGCGGAGTTCCCGATAAATCCCAAGTATGAATCAAATTTCTCTCTTTTGACGAGTTTTCCATCTACGAATAGGTTGAGATAGTTTGCATATTGCGTGAAAGCGATATGGTGCCATCTGTTGTTTGCGACATCTTGTTGGGTGTTGTCCCATGCGTTTGTGGACATATTTGCCCGAGTCAAACCTCTTTCAAGCGTTCCGATCAAATTGCCGTCTGTATTTACCGTAAGTGCCACCATGCCAGATCGGTGTTGGGAATCGTTGCTGCCCCATCCCTCTGCGGACATGGAGAATTGGTATTTCTGCTTTCGCATTTTCACCCAAGCGACTATGGAGAATTCGGCACCTACAATACTCAGTGATTCATCTTCGTAATAACCACACAAGCATCCCGTGTCTGTAAGTTGTAAGGCATTGCCAATCCTACCTTTGTCAGATATAGTGGCTGTTATTTCATCGTTCCCCCCGGCCAATTCGGAGTTCCCGCCGAAGTTCAAATGAAATCCTCTGGGCCCACTATCCTGATTATTGTTAAAATAATACACGGCAATAGTA
>VXZL01000079.1 GCA_009845505.1 Candidatus Poribacteria bacterium
TAATTCTAAGGTTTACCATAAATGAAGTTTAAGTATTTAAAACTGATAGGCACTAAAAAAGGACTTCACTGATGTCGTGCAATCCTTTGGGAGCATTGACGATCCATCTGGCGGCGCGAATCGCACCTTTGGCAAATGCCTCTGGACTGTGTGCACGGTGGACAACACTTAATTGTTCACCCTCGGTTGCGAACAGGACAGTGTGATCCCCGGCAATGTCACCACCACGGACGGCGTGGATACCAATCTCTTGTTGTGTCCGCGCACCGACGATGCCGTGGCGACCGTAGACCCCTACTTCCGTTAAATCACGTCCTAACGCTGTAGCAACGGTTTCCGCTAAACGGAGGGCTGTGCCGCTCGGGGCATCTGCTTTGTGATTGTGATGTGCTTCTATCACCTCAATATTGTAATCGTCTCCGAGGGCTTTCGCAATTAATTCCAATGCTTGGATCATCACATTAACGCCAAGGCTCATGTTCGGAGCCATGACGCAGCGAATCTGGGACGCAAGCGCGTTGATAGTTGCGAGTTCATCGGGCGTGTAACCGGTTGTTGCAATGACCATCGCTTTATCAGCAGCGACGACTTGCCGGAGGTGTTGCACAGTCGCTCCTGGACTTGAGAACTCGATAACGACATCCGCACTTTCAATTACATCGTCAAGCTCACTTGTAATAGCGATGCCAGTTTCACTCATGCCTGCAACAACGCCAGCATCACTCCCGATTTGTGGGTGTTCAGGATATTCGATTGCGCCAACAAGTTTCATATCCTCTTGTTGGGCAACACTTTGGATAATGAGCCGACCCATGCGACCGCATGCTCCATTAATAATTACACGAACCATTTATTTTCCTCTGGTTATAAGTTATCAGTTAAGATGATTCCCAGAAGCCTCTTAACTTATAACTAACGACTTACAACTAACCACTATTTTTTTACTTCAATGTCAGCATATATGCCATGAGGTCTTCCATCTGCTTTACTGAAAGAATATCTGCGAAGTTTTCGGGCATAACACCCGCTTGTGGCACACTGGTAGCCCTTATATCCTTTTTGTAGTAAGTTGTCCACAACTTCCCTGATTCGTCAAGTATTTGCACGACATCGGGGTTTTCTCTATCTCTGTGATCGTAGAGGTACCGTTTCTTGCCGGTGATTTCCTCTCCGTCTATGGTGAGGATCGTGAGCATTTCGTATTCAGGGGCTATATAAGCGCGTGGATTGAGGATAGACTCCACAATGAAGTATGGGGCGCGGGTGCGAGCAATATAAGTCAAATCGGGGCCTATCTCATGACCAGTCCCGGTAGCACCTCTGCCGTGAACGGCATGGCATTTCCCGCAAGCGTATCCATCAGAGTAGAAGATTGCTTCTCCGGCTTTGACATCACCGTCCATATACGGGGTCCATTCCTCCGTAGACTTTATCTCCTCCAAGGAGATACCCGCCGCTTTCGCCTGTTCTGTGCGAACGTAGGCAACGATCATGTTAATTGCCTCATCGGAAAGTTTGCCCCCGAATTTTTGCATCTCAGTTCCCGGTAGTCCGTTAAATACGGTTTGAAAGATACCGCTGTCGGTCCATCCATAGAGCCACTCGGCTTTGAAGAGATCGGGGGCTTGCCCACCACGCGTGCGTCCAGCGTGGCAGTTCCAACACATCAAGCGAAAATAGAACGCACCATCTATAACGTCTTGGCTATAAATGTTTTCCATTGGTACTTCTGGAGCGATGTCCACCTCAAACTCTTGTGCTTGGAGAAATAGATTCAGACCTGAAAATAGAAGGAGAATACCGCACGCTGTGTATGTGACAGAAATTGTACGCCCACGCATTTTAGGCGCGCACCGCAAAAGCGCACCTATAAAGCCACGAGTCGAGTGTATCATTTCTTTTCCTCCTCCTGAAACGGCGCGAAGTAAGGTAAATGGTACTTCTCAGTAAGTGCCTTCAGTTTTTCTTCGCTCCATTTCTGTTCAATAATTGTGTTAACAACGTTTTGAAGTGCTTGTGTATCTCGCTCTGCCGTGTTTTTACTGAAAGCGATAGAGACATTCCAACGGAGACGAGATGGCGGCATGTATCCAGCAACAACTTCTAATTCAGGATAAGCTGTTTCTGTTTGTGCTGCCCGCTGAAGACGGGATCCTTTTTCAATCAACCAACCCGAGTTTGCCCACATACATCCGTAAGCGATTTCACCTTTCTGTAGCGCATCCAGAACAGCGATTTGTGAACGATAAACCCGGCGGTTGTATCCCATCTGTCGAAGCACGTCACTCGCGATCGATCCAGCCTCTGTACCAATCGTTTCCAGCTTGATGTCTTCCAGTGTTTTAGGGGACCGTTGCAAATCTTTCCGCTTTATCAACACATAACCGGTGCCGTAATACGGTTTAGAGAAGTCAACATTCTGACCCAACTGGACGTTTTCACTCATCGCGCGCTCTTCAATAGGGATTCCGATAACGCAGTCGCAATGCCCGCGTAACATATCAGCGAGCAAGCTATCCCGGAGCGAATCGAGCCAATGGAGTTCCAGTTTAACCCCTAATTCTTCTGCCAGTAGATGTGCTATCTCAACATCTACTCCTGGGAGTTCTGGATCGGCATTAGAATAGGGCAGATTCCGAACGTCCATGCAGACTGTCAACACTCCTTTTTCTCTAATCTCTTCCAAGGCATCGTCAGCATCCGCATTGTGCAATATCGAACCGGACAGCGTGAAAAGCAATACCCATAAAAGTATGTGATATTTCACAGGGCAAACCTCCTTTATTGGTTATTAGCAGTTAGCAGATAGCGTATAGCATATAGTAATTAGCGAATAACAATTAGCAAAGACGCAAGCGTTCCGTAACGCCTCTTTTCTTTGCTATAAGTGCAGCGACTTATACGCTACATGCTAATCGCTATAAGCGTAGCGACCTGACCACTGAAAGCGTAGCGACCTGACTGCTATTCATCAAAGAGCGCGAACACATAGAGGGTGCCGCCTTGGCGGGCGTTAACTTCGGCATATTTCACCGCACCCGATGCTATGACAACATATTGAACACCATCAAGTTGATAGGTAATCGGTGGCGCGAGCACCCCGGATCCAGTTTGGAAGTCCCAAAGCACTTCGCCGGTTTCTGCCGATAGTGCCATAAATCTTCCTTCTAAATCACCTGCAAAAACGAGACCACCCGCTGTTGTGAGGCATCCACCCCATTGTGGGAAGTTCGTTTTGTGCCTCCATTTAATTTCACCTGTAGAAACGTCAATCGCGCTAATGTGCCCCCACATCTCCATGTCGCCAGCGGCATCTCTTTCTGCCGTCATACCGCTGCCAAGATAGGGTAAACCCTTCACATAGAACACGCGCCCCTGATGGAAGGAACCGCAAAGTTCCAGCGACGGAACGTAGAGGTAATTTGTGGAAGGGTTGTACGCCGAAGGTGGCCAATTCTTTCCACCTTCAACACCCGGGCAGACGCGTATCGTTCCTTCTTCTGAGGTAGACACACCCGGTTTGACAGTTGGTCTGCCGTTTTCATCAAGCCCCGAAGACCAGTTCATTTCGCAATAGGGGCTTGCGTACAAGAATTTTCCGTTGGTTCTATCAAGCACATAGAAATAGCCGTTACGATTCGCTTGCATCAGTGCTTTGACGGGTTTTCCATCGATTTCCATATCAATCAAGACAGGTTCACTCACGCCATCCCAATCCCAGAGATCGTGTGGTGTAGCTTGGAAGTGCCATTGGAGTTTACCGGTATCGGCATCAAGTGCGACAATGCAGTCGGTATAAAGATTGTCACCCCTGCGAACAGCCCCGTTCCAGTCGGGTGCAGGATTGCCCGTTCCCCAGTAGACAAGATTCAATTCTGGATCGTATGAGCCGGTGACCCAAGCAGAGCCGCCGCCTGTCATCCATGAATCGCCTGCCCATGTGTCGCCGCCGGGTTCATCTTTTGAAGGAACAGTGTAAAACCGCCACGCTTGTTCACCCGTTTCAGCGTAATACGCGTCAATGTAGCCGCGAATGCCGTATTCCGCACCAGATATCCCGACAATCACTTTGTCTTTGACAACTAACGGGGCAACGGTCAAAGATTCAGCGTTGGTTGAATCTCCAACGACTCTATCCCACAGTACCGTTCCAGTTTTCACGTCAAGCGCAAGGAGATGGGCATCGAGGGTTGTCCAAAAGACTTTGTCTCCAAGAATGGCAGCACCGCGATTGACCATACCGCAGCAGATAGCAAGACCATCTTGGAGCGGATAATTATATCGCCATATTTCCTTGCCCGTTCTGGCATCCACGGCGTAAATACTGCTATAGGGGGTTGTGATAATCATTACCCCGTCTATAACAAGCGGAGTGCATTCAAACTTATCAAACCTTGTTCCAATTTGAAACGCCCATTTCGGGACGAGTTTTTTGACGTTTTCGGTGTTAACCTGTGTGAGTTCGCTATATCTCCAACTTCTATAGTCGCGTCCATACATCAGCCAGCTTTCCTGATCGCCTTGTGAGGACAATAACATCTCATTGGTAACGGGTCGGATATTATTGACATCGGTACCCGCTGTAACAATCCCCGGTGTCGCAACAAGTGATAGGGCTACCACAAAGATGACGAGGCTTACGCGTTTTGTGTGTAGACAATCGCTTGCTGCTTTGAAAAAAGTCTGCACGCTCATATTTCCTCTCCTTGTTCTATCAATAATACAATCCCAATTTCCTATCCTTTTAAATGCTATATCACATAAGGAGGCGCGAGGCCTCTCTCTCGCTGTTTCAGGTGTAGATACCTCAGGCTTTAGTTTACCAAAAATTAGATTTTATGTAAATCGGAAAAATCTCGTCTAATGCAGATTTGCCTTCATATCTACGGAATTTCATAGGGATTCATAGTATTCATAGTATTCATAGTAACGTTCTGAACATTGCGTCTTTAGAACCTTCATAAAGTGAGGTGTGGCATGGGTTTATAGGTTGTTTGTGAAGCAGGCACTTTTTTGCTGTTACTATGAATCCGAATTTTGGGGTTCTGAGAATTAGGCGTGAAAAGTCAATGGTGGTGTAGGTTTATAGAGGATTCCGAGTTGTGTACTTTTGGGGTGGTTACTATGAAAGTTGTGTGTCTCTTTGTTATACTTTATTTAACGTTATGATTAAGAGTTATGCAAGGATTTCCTGAATCAGGATTTTGGAGTTACAAGACAGACGAGATCGCCTCGCTTGATTTACGATTGACATGTCCAGTTACCCTAATTGTGCTTGTTCTCCAGCGTGGTAGGAACTCCGCACAAGGGGGCCAGATTCCACGTGCCGAAAGCCCATCTCTATCCCGACTTCTTTGAGTTCGTCAAATTCTTCGGGGGTATAATAACGTTGTATCGGTAGGTGACGTGTGGAGGGTGAAAGATATTGCCCGATGGTAATAATATCGCAGCCGGTATTACGGATGTCCTGCAATGTTTCTAAGAGTTCTGTGATTGTCTCGCCTAAGCCTACCATGAGTCCCGATTTGGTGAGCATTTGGGTGTCGAGCTGCTTGACTATTTCGAGGAGTGTTAGGGTCTGTTGGTAGTTGGCGTACGGGCGGACCCTGCGGTAGAGGCGCGGCACGGTTTCGGTATTGTGATTCAGAACTTCAGGACGGGCGCGTACAATAACATGAAGTGCTTCCCAATTTCCTTCGAGATCAGGAATGAGAACTTCGACTGTACATCCGGGTTGATTTTTCCGGGCTTCGGTGATGCATTCTGCGAAAACACTCGCGCCGCCGTCGGGTAGGTCGTCACGGTTAACGGAGGTAATCACGACGTGTTTGAGTTTTAAGTGTGCAACAGCCTCACCGATGCGTCTCGGTTCATCGGTATCAACAATGCCACCGGGCGCGCCTTTCTTGACAGCACAGAACATACAACGCCTCGTGCAGACATCACCTAATATCATGAAGGTTGCAGTCCGACTGTTCCAGCATTCGCCGATGTTCGGACATCGCGCTTCTTCACAAACAGTGTGAAGTTCCAAGTCGCGCATCAATTTTTTGAGTTCCGCGTAGTTGCCGCCACCTGGGATCCTCGCCTTAATCCATGATGGATGGCGGCTTTGCTGTCTATTCACGTTGACGATAGGGAGGGTTTTTAACATCATTTGGTCCGGACAATACTACTTTGCTGTCAAGATGGCGGGAGAGGGTGGGAGTCGAACCCACCTATCCACTTGCATGGACAAGCCGGTTTTGAAGACCGGTAGGGCCACCGGACCCTATCCTCCCCCATCTTCAAGTGCTTCACAACTATGCCTGTGAGTGCCGTGGGTGCAATCTTCGGACGTTCCCGTCTCGGATTGTGAGGTTTTGACTATCGCAGTACTCTAAAAACGGCACCGCATATTTTCGAGATGTTTCTGCGATTTCGCGGAATTCCGCAACAGTTATTATATCATTTTCGCGGAGATACGTAATTAATAATTCCTGCACCGCTTTGAGGGCGACACTATGAATGAAAAGATCATCGGCTATCCTAACGAATCGCCCCAAGCGAAGAAGCGCGTAAAAGGTTGATTCAAGGACTTTCGGTGTATATTCGGGCAATCGCGTGCTAAGTTCCTTGAGTGTGGGTGTATGGATACCTGCTTCTAAGAATAATTTCTCTAACGTCTCCTTGGCGGTCTCTTCCTCTTGGGAGAACTGAATTTCATGGGAGGCAAGACGTAAGAGATTACCATCTTTAACGAGTTGACGCTCCGCAGTGAGTTGATTCTCCAATTTCTCAAAGCCAGTTTCGTCCAATCCAACCTCACTACGAAGCTGTGTGGCGTTTTGTCCGGGGAGAAGAGGTTGTGCTTCATGGAAATCTGCTAATGCGTTTAATAATTTTTCTTTCGTTTTTGCAGTGCGTGGGGCATCGGAGACTAAAGGGTTCCTGCCAGATTTGTCCCAACGCACAATTTTCCTATCGGCTTCTAAGCTGCCTAAAATGGCTTTCACATGCTGCTGTGAATGTGGAAGATAGTAGTGGAGGAAGGACTCCGGGACGCAAAACGTCTTGCTATTTTCCAGAACGGTGTTAACTACTTGGGCATTATCAGCCTCTTCCCATTGTGCTAAAGTGGTTATGGTTTCCGGTGTAAACCGTTTGTGCTTAGGCGCGAAGGGGTTGATAACCTCGCCCCCGCCGACGGTATATTGCGCTGAGAAGTCTCTCAAGATAATCCGATCTCCCCTAAACGTTAGAATCGGTTGTTCTAAACGGAGTTGCGCTTGCACGGTATCTCCCGGTAGAATTGCCTCGTCAACCAACAGGATCAATCGGCAGAATATCTCACGGGTCCCGATATACGCACGGAGACGGCTCCAATGTTCCAATATTCTTGGAAAGGAGGACAGCACTCGCAATGACACGTCGATGTTGTTAGTTACCTGAGAAAACTCGGTTGGGCAGAGAACATCGCCGCGTTGAATATTTTGAACAGAGGTGCCTGACAGGTTGAGTGCTGTTCTTTGACCTGCTTGGGCAACGGATGCTGGTTCGTTATGCACCTGTATACCCCGCACCCGGACTGGATCTCCTTGCGGTAGAATTACCATTCGCTGGTCGCGGTTGATGGAACCTCCAATAAGCGTCCCGGTGACAACGATGCCAAATCCTTGAACCGTAAAAACCCGGTCAACATAGAGTCGTGGGATTCCATCACTTTCCTCAACTTTTGTTGCGAGTGTTACTTGTTCAACAATCGTCTGCTTTAGGGTATCAATACCCGCACCGGTTATTGAGGAGACGCTAACGGTGGGAATCCCTTCGAGGCTTGTTCCGACAAGCATTTCCTGTGTCATTTCTGTGGCTTCCGCCAATTCGTCCGCCGTTGCCAAATCCGATTTCGTCATGACGAGAATGCCGTTTGAAATGCCTAACAGATCCAGGATTGCTAAGTGTTCAAGTGTTTGTTCTTGGACCCCTTCCTTCGCGTCTACCACAAAGAGGACGATATCCATACCGTAAGCACCGGAGAGCATACTTCGGATAAATTTCTCGTGTCCGGGGACATCGACGATCCCAGCCCGTGAGTTATCGGGCAAATCGAAGTAAGCGAAACCTAATTCGATGGACAGCCCGCGTTCGCGTTCCTCCTTGAGTCGGTCTGTCTCCATGCCGGTAAGTGTGCCAATTAGGGCAGTTTTCCCGTGGTCCACGTGTCCGGCTGTTCCGATGATGAGATGTCGTCTGTCTTGATGCATCAGTTTTTTTATCGTTGTCAGTTGTTGGTTATTGATTATCGGTTTTTTCTCGTAGAATTTACAATTACTTAGATACTATTGACAACTCTTTAAGGATGTCCATGAATGATTTTACCGATTCGGTTGAACCTGACATTCCCTACCAGTTTCCACACTTGCCAGAGTTTCGCCGGTCGTGCATCAAATGACCAATACACCATAAACGCTTGCCCTTTGATGTCGTTTATATCTACTGGTCCCCAAGAGCGGCTGTCGCTGCTCTGGTCTCTGTTATCACCCATTGCGAAGACTGTGCCTTTCGGAATAGTAAACGGTTTCCCTTCTGGGAATTTACGACTAAATTGGCTTGCTGTTAAAGTGTAATCCGAAAATGCTTCGTTATCAGGCAGATATTCCGGTTGCCGAAACGGCGGGAAATTACCTTTTCTAAAGTGGCTGAAGGACATGTATTTCGTATAGTGACTGTCATCAACTGCTTTGCCGTTTACATAAAGTGTATTACTGCGGGTTTCAACGGTATCGCCTTCAACGGCTACGATGCGTTTAATGAAATTGCGTTCTCGGTCGTGAGGCGGGATGAAAACGAAAACGTCACCGCGCGCGGGCTTATGGAAATCAAAGACCTTGATACTCGTGCCAGGAATTTTAACCCCATAAATGAACTTGCAAACAAGAATTCGATCTCCGATCAGGAGTGTATCTTCCATCGAACCTGAAGGGATCTTGAAGGCTTCGACAACAAAAGGACGTATGAATCCAAAAACAAGAATCAGCGCGACGACGATAACTTGCGTATATTCCCATACGACGGTCTGCCGAAATTTCTGCCATTTAGATAGCTGGGTGTCGTTGTTATTCATAATATGTGTAAAGTCGCTATGAATAGAAAAGCGTTCTCCTTTGCTCGGTTTAGTTCACCTTGAACGAATCCGCGTGCGATGGGATAAGTTTGCCGATTCGGTTGAACCGAATATTGCCTATCATCTTCCAGACTTCCCACGGTTTTACAGGGCGATTGTTGACCGAAAACATCACCAGAAAAGCCTGTCCCTTAATATCATCTACTGAGACAGGTCCCCATGTGCGGCTATCACTGCTCTGGTCGCGATTGTCGCCCATTGCGAAGACCATGCCTTTCGGGACAGTGAACGGTTTGCCTTCTGGGAATTTACGACTAAACTGGCTTTCTGTCAAGGCATAATTGTCATAATTTTCGCCATTGGGGAGATATTCAGGTTGCCGAAATGGTGGAAAATCCCTTCTAAAGTGGTCAAATGGTAAGTATTTCGCATAACTGCTATCGTCAACGGTTTCGCCGTTCACGTAAAGCGTATCCCCACGGGTTTCAAC